>JBHIDN010000010.1:0-11820 GCA_046760125.1 Anaerolineae bacterium | reverse complement strand
GCGATCAACCCCCATTCGAAGCGGGAGCGCAATCGCTCCTCTAGGGTGAGGATCGCCTTGGGGGGACGGTCACTGGAGATGACGATCTGCTTATTAGCGGCGTGCAAGGTATTGAAGGTGTGGAAGAACTCTTCTTGAGTGCTCTCCTTGCCGGCGATGAACTGGATATCATCCACCAAGAGGACATCTATATGGCGGTATTTCCAACGGAACTCTTCGGTCGTCTGGTTGCGAATGGAGTTGATCAGGTCGTTAGTGAAAGTCTCCGAGGAGACGTAAAGAACCCTTAGGTTCTTTGTGGGGGACACATGCCCGATAGCGTGGAGGAGATGGGTCTTCCCCAACCCCACGCCTCCGTAGAGGAAGAGGGGGTTATAAGCCTCAGCAGGCTTGTGGGCCACAGCATAGGCGGCGGCATGGGCCAAACGGTTGCTATTCCCCACGATGAAGGTTTCAAAAGTGTATCTGGGGTTGAGGGAGAGCGAAGATAGGGGAGGCGAGGGAGGGGCAGGCTCCTCTAGAAGGGGCGGGGAGGGTTGCGCCTGATGAGCCTTGACTATGAATCTGACTTCTACGGTGTGACCCAGAATGCCCGCCAGAGTCCTCTTGATGGTGCCCAGGAGGCGGTTCTCCAGCCACTCTTTGGCGTAGGGGCTCTCCGTCCCCACGATAAGAAGGCCGTCCTCGTAGGAGACAGCAAACGTTCCCTTGAGCCAGGTGTCGTAGGTGGCCCGGGTCATCTGGAGTTGCAGCTCACCCTGGGCGGCCTGCCAGATTCGATGGGCGTCCACGCTCTCTATGACCCCTTCTGGATGGGCAAAAAAGGGCAGCATCCCAAGATCGGGAAGGAAGGTTTCCTTTCCTTCGAATGCTGCCTGCCCCGGTACTTGCCAGCCCGTCCTGGTACGACTTGGGCCAGGGGCCGGGGCGGCAGCCGAAGGATGCCGAACGCACTAGGTTGTCCTTGATAAGTTTCGGTGGTACAAATTGTACCTGCGGGGTTTTAAGTTGGGGCCCCAACTCTGGAAGCGAAGGATCCTCCCAGGGATGGAGCGCCACGAGGGATCTTTCCCCCTGGGGTAAAGCCGCCGGGCCAAGAGGCACCAGGACTCTCTGGGGGAGGAAGAGCCCCTTCCGCAAATCGTTTCTATTGTAACAGAGAAGTTATCCTCTGACAATATGTTAGACCTTAAAATCTAAGGAGGAGACCGATTTTTAAGGAAAGTTATGGTCAAGCGAAAGAGGGCAGGGGGGCAGGCCCCGGCCGGTATGGTCCCTTGGTGAAGGGCATAATAGCCTTCGGCCTCTTGGCTCTCTCGCTGTTGGCGGTGGTGATGACCTGGCTCTTCTATCTCGACGAGAAGGTGGTTCTAGGGATAGTTAGCGATGAGCTCTCGGGGCTGCCTCTAGCCGGCGCTGTGGTCACCATTGGCGAGACGGTCCAGGCTACCGATGCTCAGGGGCGCTTCCGCTTTCAGGGCTTGAGGGGAGACCTGGCCGTCTCGGTCCAAGCGGAGGGGTATCTGGAGACCAGGGGGCGCATAGAGGTGGGGGGGTTCTTCGCTAAGGAGTTACCTTTAGAGGTGATCCTCCGCCCTAACCTCCTTATAGGCACCGTGCGAGATGGGGAGACGGGCGAGCCTGTGCCTGGGGCCAAGATCACTATAGAGAGGCAGATCACCAGGAGCGATGCTAGGGGAAGTTTTACCTTTCGCCGTCTGAGAAGGGGGGCCACTATCTCCATCGTCGCCCCGGGGTATGAGCCTGGGGAGGTGGTTTTTCAGGGACAGGAAGCCCAAGAGGTACTCCTTCGGCCCCGGATCACGGCGGTAGAGGTGAAGGATGAGAAGGGGTCCCCCATCGCCGAAGCGGTCGTCTCGGCGGGGGAAGAGGTAGCGGAGGGAGGCCAGGAGGGGGTCTTCTTCCTACGACGCTTGAAGGAAGGGGCCCAGATCTCTGTCCTGGCGGAAGGGTACTATGGGACGGAGGTCATCTATGAGGGCCTCTCGCCTTTGGAGGTAGTATTGCAGCGGAGCAGGGTAGTGGTAGTGGTCTATGACCTCTACACCGGCCAGCCGCTGCCAGGGGTGCTCCTATCCTGGGGAGACGATTCCTTCGTCACTGATGCCCAAGGACAGAGCCAGATAGAGGGGGTTAAGATGGGGGATCGATTCCAACTGAAGGTGGACGGCTATCAGGATGGGGAGGTGGTATATGGCGGAGAGGGGATCCTGGAGATCGCCTTGCGACCCGATACCCTCCAGGGGGTGGTGAGGGACGGGAGTACCGGCACTCCTATCCCCGATGTCGTTATTCAGGTGGGGGAGAGGGTTTTTCACACCGATGCTAACGGGGGTTACTATCTGACCGATCTGCCCGCCCAAGCGGTTTTGACCTTTAGGGCCTTGGGGTTCAAAGATCTTCAGGTTGTGGTCCCCCATTCGACTGCCCTCGACGTGGTCTTGCAACCTCTGGAGGCCACCTTTAAGGCCAAGGGTATATACATCACTTTTGGCCTCTTGGCTTCTGAGGAGAAGGTACGGGCTCTCATCGATATGGTAGCCCGCACGGAGTTGAACGCCATAGTGGTGGATATAAAAGGGGATTCGGGACGGCTGGCCTACCCTAGCGAGAACCCCCTGGCCCTAGAGATAGGGGCGGAATTGAGGGGGTGGATGGA
Source organism: Anaerolineae bacterium (assembly GCA_046760125.1). Lineage (GTDB taxonomy): Bacteria > Chloroflexota > Anaerolineae > UBA7937 > UBA7937 > UBA7937. The sequence continues at coordinate 9,140 of JBHIDN010000010.1, read as the reverse complement.
GGTCCAGGAACTCCTCCGCCTCTGCCGAGAACGAGGCATCTATACTATCGCGCGGTTGGTGGTCTTCAAGGACTCGGTCTTGGCGAAGGGGAGGCCAGATTGGGCCGTTAAACGGCCGGATGGGGCGCTCTTTACCGATGGAAAGGGCTCTTTATGGGTCGATCCCTTCCGCGAGGAAGTATGGGAATACAATATCGCCATCGCCCGCGAGGTGGCGGCCCTGGGTTTCGACGAGTTGCAGTTCGACTATATCCGCTTCCCCACCGACGGGGAAACCGGATCGCTGGTCTATTCCCAGCCCAGCACGGAGGAGTCTCGCTATGGGGCCATCCGGGATTTCATGGCTCAGTTAGAAGGAGCGCTGGAACCTTTTGGCGTCTTCACCTCCGCTGACCTCTTCGGCCTCACCGCTTGGCTGGACCACGAGGCCAATATCGGACAGATGGTGGAGAACGTGGCTCCCTACGTGGATTACCTATCCCCCATGCTCTACCCCTCCACCTTCACCCCCGGCCTCCTGCATTGGGAGGCGGATAAGAGGCCGACCGAGTACCCCTATGAGGTAGTTTATGAGAGCCTCATCAGGATGCGAAGCCGCACCGATAAGCCCCTACGGCCTTGGCTTCAACATTACGCCGACTACAGATACCACCTCCCTTTCGGCTTGGAGGAGTACCGAGCGCAGAGGGAAGCGGCCTACGACGCCGGGGCTGACGGCTGGCTCTTCTGGAACGCTAGCGGCATATACGAAGAGGAACTCTTCCAAAATGATTAGGGTTGCAAAAGAAGCCGTCCTCTGATAAACTAACTTGGTTTGAGAAAGGGAGGGATAGAACATGGAACTAGCAGAGATGATACGCAGCATCCCCGATTTTCCGGTGGAGGGGATCCTCTTCAGGGATATCACCACCCTGATCAAAGACCCTGACGCCTTTCAGGAGGCTGTGGACTCCTTGCTCGACAGTTGCGTGGGCAGGGAGATAGAGGTGGTGGTGGCCATAGAGGCCCGGGGCTTCATCTTCGGGGCCCCTATGGCCTATGAGTTGGGGGCGGGCTTCGTCCCCGTGCGGAAGCCCGACAAACTCCCCGGGGAGAAGATCGCCGCCTCCTATACGCTAGAGTATGGGACTAACGTCCTGGAGATGCACGCCGACGCCATCGAGCCCGGGCAGAGGGTACTTATCGTGGATGACCTTTTGGCCACTGGGGGCTCGGCCAAGGCCACGGCGGAACTAGTGGAGAGGCTGGGCGGAGAGGTGGTGGGGTTCGTCTTCCTCATCGAACTCACCGACCTGAGAGGGATAGATAAACTGGAAGGGTATGATGTCTTCTCCCTGATAGAATATTGATTCGGCCAGGGGCGAGGTTTTCTCCTTCCATCTACTGAAGAAGCCGACCACCTCCTCGGGGATGGTCTTGGAGATCTCCTTCAACATCTAACCCCCGATCTTCTGGACAAAGGGGTTCGACCTCTTCGCTCCCCTGATACCAAAAACACCGAGTTTACTGCTCGGTGTTTCCATTCAGGCGCACCTCTTTCTATCGCTTCAGGATCTCCCGTCTCCCATACTGCCTCTCATACCACTCCTTATACTCACCGCTCTTTATCTTCCGCCACCACCACTCGTTCTCCACATACCACTGAACCGTCTTCTCCAGCGCTTCTTGAAAGGTGTGGCGGCACCTCCAGCCTAGGGTCTGGAGTTTGGTGGTATCCAGGGAGTAGCGGCGATCGTGGCCCGGCCGATCTTCCACATATTGAATTAGGCTCTCTGGCTTCTTAAGAAGCCGGAGGATCCCTTTGGCCATATCGATATTGCGAATTTCCACGCCGCTCCCCACGTTGTAGATCTCCCCTATTTTCCCCCTCTGGAGGACGGTGTCTATCCCCTCGCAGTGGTCGATGACGTATTGATAATCTCGCATCTGCAGCCCATCGCCGTAGAGGGGGAGAGGCAGGTCATCGAGGGCGTTGGTGATGAATAGGGGGACCACCTTTTCGGGATACTGGTAGGGGCCGATGCTGTTGGAGCCCCGGGTGATGACCACCGGAGTGCCGTAAGTGGTATAGTAGGCCAGGCACATGAGATCGCCCCCGGCCTTGCTGGCCGCATAGGGGCTCCGGGGGCGCAGGGGGTCGCTTTCCACCGAGGAGCCGGTCATCACCTCCCCATACACCTCATCGGTAGATATCTGGACCATCCGTTCCAGGCCGAACTTCTTAGTAGCCTCAAGTAAAACATAGGTGCCATAAATGTCGGTCTGGATGAAACTGCCCGGTTCCAGGATGCTCCGGTCCACATGGGTCTCCGCAGCGAAGTTCAAAATGATGTTGACCCTCTCTTCTCGAACCACCCGGTCAACAAGGGGCATGTCGCAGATATCGCCCCTCACGAAGGAGTACCGGGGGTTATCCTCTAGATGGCGGAGGTTATCCAGGTTGCCGGCATAGGTCAATTTGTCGTAGACCACTACCCGGTAGTGGGGATAGTTTTCCAGGATATAGCGGGTGAAGTTGGAGCCGATGAAGCCGGCCCCCCCAGTGACGAGCAGGGTTTTCAGGGCACCCTCCTAGAGTTTCTTTCCCCGGCGGGCATAGGCTTCCCTCATCAGATCTTGGATATCCTCCACGGTGAGAAGATAGGTCTCCGTCTTCTTCTCGCCCCTTATGTCCCCGGTAGTGGAGACACGACCCTGGAGGATTAACCCCTCCTCGGTCTCGATGAGGCGGATGTTGGTGAAGCCGCTCTGGTCGATATAGTGGCCGATGGTCCTTAAGAGATCCTGGTAATCTGTCTTGGGTAATCCTTGGAAGAGTCTCATCCTCATCTCCTCTCCAGGAGTCTCTCTAGGTCGTCGTGGCTTAGAATCTTAGTTCTAAGGGTGAAGTCGAACCCCTCGCGGGTGTTTATGAGGGCCCGCCCTTGGATTACTATACCCCCCTCCACCTCGAGGAGGCAGATATCGCGTAATCGCTCCTTCTCTGCATAGCGCCCCACCGCCTGGAGCGCTTCCTCATAGCGTAACCTTCTGGGTTGAGGCTGTTCGGACATGGGGACCTCCTCTAACCGGCAAATATCCGGGCTAGTTTCCTGGCCGCCTTTCGTGGCGAGGCGTACCTCCACCAGTAGCGGTCTATGGTGCGCCTAAGTTGGTTTAACGGTTTCCGCCGTTGAGACTCCTCAAGAGCCCACCTGAGGAAGTCGTAGTCCTGGCCCCTTATCTTGGTCTCTGTGGGGTTGCGGCGATATTGATCGTGGCTGGTGATGAGGGAGAGGTTATTCTCCCGGCAGTACTCATAGAGATCGCTGCCCGGATGGGGGGTGTAAAAGGCTGGGCTGTAGTAGTCGGGGTCTATCGCCTTCAGCATGGAGATGGTATCTTTCACCTCTTCTTTGGTCTCTGTGGGGATGCCTAGCATGTAGTTGGCCCAGATCTTGACGCCGTGCTTCCTGCAGATACGAGCCGCCTCTAGGTTGACCTGCCGGGTCGTCCCCTTGCGTAGAAAGCGCAACACTCGGTCGTTGCCGCTCTCGAAGCCGATGAAATAGCCCCTACAACCGGCTTCAGCCATTAACTTTACCATCTCCTCGTGGCGGACGATGATATCGGCCCGGCTTTGACAGAAGAAGGGTTGTTCAAACCCCTCTTTATATCTCCGGCAGAACTCGGTCACCCACTCTCCATCCTCGGTGAGCGTGTCGTCGTGGAACATGAAACTGGCGAAATGATACCTTTCGCGGAGTTCCTTCAGTTCAGCCAGGATATTTTCGGGACTGCGCCGGCGCACCTTCCGGCCGAAGAGGATGCGCTCTGCCGGCTGACAGAAGTTACAGTTGTATCGGCAGCCTCGCCCGGCGATGAGGGTCACAAAGGGCGGCGGTAACTCCTCCACAAAGGGAACCTCCGGGGAGTCAAGGGAATAGCCGTGGCGTCGCCACTCTTGGAGAAAGAGGTCCCGATCCACGAAGGGCAGGGAATCGAGGTTCGGCCGCTCGCCTCTCAAAACGCGTTGCGACGGCGGATTGCCATCCTGGATAGCGTGCAATAGTTCGACGAAAGTTATCTCCCCCTCGTGGGTGACGATGTAGTCGATCTTTTGGTTCTCCACCACCTCCTCGGTGACGAGGGTGGGGTGGGGGCCGCCCACCACGGTGATAATCCGGGGGTCTGTCTCCTTGACCACCTCTATAGAGTTCATGGCCGGGTTGTAATCGACGCTCATCATGGTGATCCCCACCAGATCGGGCTGGCGCCTTTTGATCTCTGCGGCTAGATCGTCCCAACTGGAAAGGGCCCGCAAGTCGATGAGGTTGACCTGGAAACCATGGCTCTTGGCGCAGGCGGAGAGTTGCGCTAAGCCATGGCTAATCCAGCCGGCTTCCATCCCCTGTCCCAAGGAGTTAAAGCCGTAGCCCGCTATGCCGGGGTAGATAAGGGTGATCTTCAGAGCGCTCATTTTTCAAAACCAGGGCCCCCACTCGGCCTGGCTAGCCCGCGCCTCTCGCTCCGCTTCATCGGGCTTTAGCCTTATTCTCGCTCTTGCTCGTGCGGCGAGGAAACATATTAGAGCGATAATCCCGCTGCCTAGGCAGATAGTTGTGCTCATCTCTCCCTTAACTGTGCATCACTTCTTCCGCTTCCTTTGCCAGCGGGTCCTCTTTAGGAGTTTTCGATATTTGTGCTTGGCTATCTTCTTCCTTCGCCACTTCTTGACGTTAGGCACCGAGTGTACTTCCTTCCCAAGGTCTAGGGTGGTTAACCCTCTTTCTACAATATCCCTACCTTGCTATGGTCTCCCAGGGTCATCTTATAAGCCTTCGGTTTCTTAGGGGAGCGGGTGATCTCTACATACCGCCCGATGAGGCTGTCTTCGATCCGGCTCTCTACATCGATGATGCGGCTATGTTCCAGGACGATGCAATGTTCCAACTCCGAGTCTTCGATGAGGACGTGGTGATAGACGGAGGTGAAAGGCCCGATATAGGAGTTGATGATCTCGCTCTCCTCGCCTATGATGGCTGGCCCGCGGATGACGCTGTTTTTCACTCGGGCCCCCCTCTCGAGGGTCACCTTGCCGTTGACTTGGGAATCCTTGTCCACCTGCCCCTCCATACGGGGCTGGAGTTCCTCTAGGACCAGACGGTTAGCCTCTAGGATGTCGCCCGGCTTTCCGGTGTCGATCCAAGCGCCGGCGATGATCTGAGGAGAGACTTTAAGCCCCTGGTCGATGAGGTATTGGATGGTGTCGGTGATCTCCAGTTCGCCACGGGCTGAAGGTTGCACATTGTTCACCGCTTCGAAGACGTGGTGGTCGAACATGTATATCCCGATCACCGCCAGATCGCTCTGGGGTGCTTGAGGTTTCTCTACCAACCGAACCACCCTACCATCCTTCAGTTCCGCCACACCGAAATCTTGAGGGTTGGGGACCTTGTAGAGGTGGATCTGGCAGGCCGAGGCCTCGTTTTCGAAGTTCCGCACCAGGGGCACGATGCCATCGCGGACGAAGTTGTCGCCCAGGAATAGGACGAACCGCTCTTTTTGGATAAAATCTTGGGCGATCTTCACCCCGTGGGCGATGCCGAGAGGGACCGGCTGCTCGATGTAGGTAACTTGGGCCCCGAATTTGCTGCCGTCTCCCACCGCGTCCATGATCTGATCTTTGGTATCCCCCACCACTATCCCCAGATCGGTGATCCCCGCCTCCACCAGGTTCTCGATAGCGTAGAAGAGGACTGGTTTATTGGCCACGGGCACCAGTTGCTTGGCCCCCGTATAGGTAAGGGGGTAGAGACGAGTACCTTTGCCGCCAGAGAGGATCAAGCCTTTCATGATGTACCCCCGATGAGAATAGAGGAATGGGCACCAGTTAGGGTGGGGCCCTTATGCCCTCTACGCTTGTTTCTGTTCCGCATAATAGCGGTGGAGACTGATGTCCATACGCACGTTATTAAGGACCGCCCCTACTAGGCGGGCGTTAACCTTATCCAGGAGCGCTTTCGCTCGCTGGGCGTGATCTCGCTTAGTGGTGCCAGCGTTTATCACTAATAACACTCCATCCACCTTGGAGGCTAAGACCGCCGCATCGGTCACCGCTATGATGGGCGGGGCGTCGAAGAGGACAAGGTCCGCCTTTTCCCGCAAGGTGGCGATGATCTCCTCCATCCGCCGGGAGCCCAGAAGTTCCGAAGGGTTGGGCGGGAGGGGTCCGCTGGGGAGCAGTTTAAGGTTCGGGATCGGCGTCTCTTGGAGAGGGGGGTTCTTGAAAGCCTCCTCATCGACGACCATGCTGGTTAGCCCTACGCCGTTCCCCACCTCGAAGATCTCGTGTTGAGAGGGACGGCGGAGGTCGCAATCCACCAGGATCACCTTTTTTTCCGCCTGGGCCAAGGTGACGGCCAGGTTGGCCAGGGTGGTGGATTTCCCCTCCTCGGGGCCGGCGGAGGTGACGACCATGGTCTTGAGGGGCTTATCTAGGCTGGAGAACTCCAGATTGGTGCGCAAAGTCCTATAAGCCTCACTGATGGGAGAGCGAGGGTTGCTAATGGTGACCAGGCTCTCCTGGCGGTTGTTAGCCATTATCTCCTCCACATCAGCACACATTATGGTTATCTGCGGCGGAACCACCATCGCCGTCGAGCCGGGTTGGCGCTCCCCTCCCCGGCGGAGATGGTGGGGATGGAGCCCAAGACCGCCACCCCCACATACCGCTCTACATCCTCTGAAGAGCGGATAACGTCGGATTCCAGATATTCTAAGCCGAAAGCCAAGATGCCTCCTAGAAGCAGGCCGAAGATGGCTCCCGCCAGGGCCAAAGTCTTCGTCTTCGGCCAGTGCACCCCACCATACTTAGCAGGCTCCAGGATGAGGATCTCCACCCGATCTCGGCGGTCGATATCCATACTTCGAGTCGCATGGTACTCCACAAAATCATAAGCCAAGGCGTTGGCCACATCGCGGGCGTCCTCAGGGTTGGGAAGATCGACCTCGATCTCGATGAGGAAATCCTCTGGGATGGGGGCCACCTTGACACTAGCCAATAACTTCTGGGGCGGAATATCTAACTCTAATTGATCGATGATCGCTTGCGCTCTCGCCGTGGTGTGGATCTGGTTCCCGAACTGTCTCAAGAGTTGTTCGGCGGCCAGGGTCAATCCGTAATCGTATCGGGCGGGGATCACCTGCAAGATGGCGGTAGAGCGATAGATAACTTGCTGCGTCTTGGCGAAAACTACCGCGCTGGCCGCGGTTATCACCGCCACCAAGATGATTATCCATCCTCGCTTGAGAAACACTCTGGCGTACCGTTTCAACTCCATTCTCGACTCCTAAATTGGCGAAGACTATTTTACCATACCTTCCCCCGGCGGGCAAAGGGCTAGGGTCTCCAGTGGCGTAGCCGTTCCCAGATAGAAGGGGCGGGGATATGGCCCAGGACCGGTATCCCCATAGCCTCCACCTCTTTCGCCTCTCGGATGGAGTCGTCCAGGTAGTCCAGGAGAAAGGCCAGCCCTAGGCCGGCTATGAGCCCCAAAAGGAGTCGGATGGGGAGATCGAGCCTTTCTCGCAAAGGGATACCCAGGGAGACGACCTTGGGCCCATCGAAGACAGACATCTGGGGAGCCTCGCCTAGGAGGCGAGCGAAATATTTGGGGCTCTCCTCCCGCAAAGCCTCGACTGTGGCCTCAGCGATAGCCAGAGCCTCCTCAGGATCATGCCAGGTGATCCGCAGGGTCAAAAGACGATGGACCTTCTCCGAGGAGGTCGAGCCTTGGATCACCCCCGGGGGAACGGTTATCTCCTGCTCCACCAGCCGTCTGCTGACGCTATCGGCGATGACGTCGCCGGTTACAAACCCGCTGAAGTCGTCCATCAGATACTCGGTAGCCAAGGCGGCGTAGTAGCGGGGATCGAAAGCCCCCTGCTCCGAGGCGGGGAGGGGAGGCACGTCGATGATCAAGCGGACGGTGGCTTGGTAGAGAGGGACGGAGGGGGAACGGAAGAGGAGACCCCCTATTAAGGCCACCAGGGGTAGTAGGATGACCACCCACAAATGTCGCTTCACGATCTTCTCATATTGGTGGAGTTCCATGCTACCCTCCTCTCCTCGTCTGGGCCCATCTCTCCTCTATGAACCCCTGCAGTTGGGCTTTGAACCTTTTCCGATCGTACTGGGCCGCATGAGCCCTTATGGTGAGGGGATCAAAACGCCGGTCATCGAAATTATTAACCGTCCTGGCCAGAGCCTCAGCCGATTGTTGGCTGAAGAGGAGGCCAGTTTCCCCCTCGACCACCGTCTCCAGGGCTCCACCCCCAGCGTAGGCGATGACCGGCCTCCCGCAGGCCATCGCCTCCAAGGGAACTAGGCCCAAATCCTCCTGGCCAGGGAAGATGAGGGCTCGGCAACGGGCCAGGTAATAGGTCAACTGCCCATCCGGTAGGCGACCGAGGAACCTGATGTTCGGTCCAGACATGGCTTTCAGCCTCTTTTCGTCTCTCCCCTCGCCGATGATGAAGAGAGGGAGCCCCAGGTCGTTGAAGGCCTGGATGGCGATATCGATCCGCTTATAGGGGATGAGGCGGGAAACGATGAGGAAATAATTCTCGGGACTACTTGCTGCCTGGAACCTCGCCATGTCCACCGGCGGGTAGATGACGGTCGAATCCCGCTGGTAGAACCTCTTGATCCGCTCCCGCACCTCTTGGGAGATGGCCACGAAGTGGTCCACCCTGTCGGCCGCAGCCCGGTCCCAGAGGCGCAACCGATCTATTAAAAGGGGCAGAAAGGCCCGCATCAACCAAGGTATCCTCTCCCTCCCCACATATTCCTCATAGTTCCACAGGAACCTGGTGGGGGTGAGGCAGTAGCAGATATGCAAAGTTTCCGGCGATCTCCTTACCCCATGGCAGAAGGCGCTTTTATTGCTGATTATCAACTCGTACCCAGAGAGGTCGAAACTTTCGAAAGCCAAAGGATAGAGGGGCAGAAAGGGTTGATGATGTTGGTTTATGAAGGGGAGGCGGTTCAACCAAGAGGGGCGGATGTCCCACCCTTGCCACTCTCTAGGCATCGTCTCCGGCCAATAGATGGAGGTGAAGATGGGGGCCTCTGGGTAGAGTTCGTGGAGGGCGGAGAG
>JBHIDN010000009.1:0-11913 GCA_046760125.1 Anaerolineae bacterium | reverse complement strand
GGTGGTGGATGTTAACGACCGGGCCTTGCGAAACATCATCATAGGCTTGGGCACCAAGTGGGATGGCCGTCCTCGCCAATCCGGCTTCGACATTACTGTAGCCTCTGAAGTGATGGCCATCTTAGCCTTAACCACCGACCTCTTCGACCTGCGTAAGCGGTTGGGTCGCATCGTCATCGGCACCGACAAGAAAAGGAATCCGGTCACGGCCGAAGACTTGGGCGTGGCGGGCGCGATGACCGTCCTTATGAAAGACGCCCTCATGCCCAACCTGATGCAGACTCTGGAACATAGTCCAGCCTTCGTGCATGCGGGCCCCTTCGCTAACATAGCTCATGGTAACTCCTCTATCATCGCTGACAAGATCGGCCTGAAGTTAGTTCACGACGGCTACCTGGTCACCGAGTCCGGCTTTGGCGCCGATTGCGGGATGGAGAAGTTCTTTGACATAAAATGCCGCTATTCGGGGCTGATACCCAACTGTGTGGTGCTAGTAGCCACCGTCCGAGCCCTAAAAATGCATGGCGGTGGCCCACGAGTGGTGGCCGGCAGGCCACTAGATCCGGCCTACCAGGAGGAGAACCTGGAACTTTTGGGGAAAGGGCTGAGCAACCTGGAGGCGAATATCAAGATCGCCTTGCAGTTTGGCATCCCGGTGGTCGTAGCGGTCAATAAGTTCACCACCGATACCGAGGCTGAGATAGAGATGGTGAGGGAGGCAGCGGTAGCCGCCGGGGCAGAAGACGCGGTGGCGAGCGAGGTGTGGGCCAAGGGCGGCGAGGGGGGTGCGAAGTTGGCGGAGGCGGTGGTGGCTGCCTGCGAGAAGCCTTCTCGGTTCAAATTCCTCTACCCTCTGGACATCCCCATCAAGGAGAAGATCGAGACCATCGCCACTAAGGTCTATGGGGCTGAGGGGGTAGATTACAACCAGGCGGCGGAGAGGAAGATCAACCTCTACACTAAGTTCGGATATGACAAGCTGCCTATTAATATGGCCAAGACCCACCTTTCCCTCTCTCACGACCCCAACTTGAAAGGGGTGCCCAAGGGTTATAGGCTGCCCATCCGCGATATCAGGGCTTCGGTAGGGGCCGGTTTCCTCTTCCCTCTGTGTGGCGAGATGAGGACCATGCCCGGTTTACCCACCTACCCGGCCTTCATGAAAGTGGATATCGATGAGGAGGGGAAGACGGTAGGGCTTTTCTAAAGCCTCTCCCTGGGAGGGGGTGCCGAGAGTACCCCCTCCCCCTTTTGACCTAACTGTACCTTAATTATCCATTTTGACAGAACGGTCAGATGGGGGCATAATTAAGGTAGGACCTTTTCTCTTGCCCTAGTTCACAATTGAGGAGGTGAAAATTGGCGGAGCGAGCCATCTATGAGGTGCCTTCTCTCTATGCCGATCACCATGTGGTGGCGGTGCGGAAGGCGTTGGCTGATTTGGAGGGGGTGGAGGAGATCGAGGTTAGCACTGCCTTCCAAGAGGTGAGGGTCTCCTACGACCCTAAGAAGAGTTCATCTTCAGCTATCGAGGAACGGCTCAAGGAGGCAGGTTATCCCCCCGGCGAGGAGGGGATAAGCCTCCAGTTCCAGAGCGAGAAAGGAGATCCAGCCTGGAAGAGGCTGAGCCTGCGCGAGATCCATACCAACCCCGTCGATCTGGAGATGTCAGGAGAATTCCGGCTGTACTAGTATATAGGTTTGTCGGCGAGTTGATAGCCTTCTCTGGAGGAGAATAGTATGAGTGATAAGAGAAGCATGGACCCCGCGGCGGTAGAGATATTGAAGAGGGCGGAGGAGATGCACCTCTCCACCGCCTTTAGCCGCGTGGAAGAGATGAAACCTTGCCCCATCGGTGCTGATGGTCGCTGTTGCAAGATCTGCAACATGGGCCCCTGCCGCTTGGTGAAGGAGGGTCAAACGGGGATCTGCGGAGCCACGCTGGAGACGGTGGCGGCCCGGAACTTGGCTCGGGCCATCGCCGCTGGTGCATCAGCCCACTCGGATCACGGGCGGGATATGGCCTTCGCCCTCATCGCTGTGGCTAAGGGCGAGGCCCCTGGCTATGAGATCAAGGATGTGGGAAAACTTTTGGCTGTGGCCCGGGATATGGAGATCGAGACCGAGGGGCGGGAGATGGAAGAGATAGCGCTAGAAGTGGGACAGGTGGCGCTCTCTCAGTTCGGCCAGCAGCGGGGGGAGTTGATCTACCTATCCCGCGCTCCTGAGCCCCGCCAGGAGATCTGGCGCAAGTTGAAACTGGCCCCCCGAGGGATAGATCGGGAGGTGGTGGATATCCTCCATCGGACTCATATGGGGGATGACCAAGATGCGGAGCATATCCTGCATCAGGCGCTACGCTCTTCCCTAGCCGATGGCTGGGGTGGTTCCATGATCGCCACCGACGTCTCCGATATCCTCTTCGGCACCCCCAGCCCTCTGGTCACCAAGGTGAATCTGGGCGTGCTCAAGGAAGACGAGGTTAACGTCGTGATCCATGGTCATGAGCCTACCTTGTCCATGGCCGTGGTCGATGCTACCCGGGACCCTGAACTGATCGAGTACGCCAGATCCAAGGGCGCAAAAGGGATAAACATAGCCGGCATCTGTTGCACCTCTAACGAGACGCTGATGCGCCAGGGGGTACCCTCGGCGGGGAACTTCCTCAATCAAGAGTTGGCCATCATCACCGGTGCCGTGGAAGCGATGGTGGTGGATGTGCAATGCATCATGCAAGCCCTCTCCGACCTATCGGATAGATTCCACACCAAGTTGGTTACCACCTCTCCCAAGGTGAAGATCAAGGGGGCCACCCATATCGAATTCGATGAGCATCGAGCCCCAGAGGTAGCGAAGGAGATTGTGCGCCTGGCTATCGACAACTATCCAGATCGGGGGGAGGTCCATATCCCCGAGGTGGTTGCCGATCTGGTTCCTGGCTTCTCTCACGAGTATATCCGATATATGCAAGGAGGCTATTACCGGGCTTCCTTCCGGCCCCTCAACGACGCCGTTATCGCTGGGAGGCTGAGGGGCGTGGCTGGGGTGGTGGGCTGTAACAACCCCCGGGTCTGTCAGGATGAGGCTCACCACTATATCGTCACCGAACTGCTGAAGAACGATGTCTTGGTGGTCCAGACCGGTTGTGGAGCCATCGCCAACGCCAAGTACGGACTATTGCAAGGTGAAGCCGCTTTGGAGTACGCTGGCCCTGGCCTGCGGGAGGTATGCGAAGCCATCGGTATCCCGCCGGTGCTCCATATGGGCTCCTGCGTCGATAATACCCGCATCCTCACCGTCCTCACCGAGATGGCTACCGAGGGCGGCCTGGGCAGCGATATCTCCGATATCCCTGGGGTGGGGATCGCGCCCGAGTGGATGAGCGAGAAGGCGTTGGCCATAGGCGCTTACTTTGTGGCTTCAGGTGTATATGTCCTCTTCGGCGTGGGCTCTCCGGTGGAGGGGAGCGAAGAGGTGACGAGGCTCATTAGCCAGGGTTGGGAGAAGAAGGTTGGAGGGAAGTTGGAGTTTGAGCCCGACCCGGGGAAGATCGTGGAGAAGTCTCTGGAGCATATAGACAAGAAGAGAAAGGCCTTGGGCCTGGCAGAATACGATCCCAGTCGTTTCGGTCGCAGCGGCGATCGTCGTGTGCAGGAGTGGCTGGAGCGACGAGAGAAAGGTGAGTCGGTGAGCCTTTACAAAGAGGCTGCATCCTAGATTTTGGGAGGAAGTTATGTCTAGATTTATAGCCACTAGGGCGATTCGAGGGGCGAACCGTGTTGTCCAAGAGGCTGAGGATCTCTTGGAGAAGGCTTTGGCTGAGCACGGATCGGATACCAAGGTCGCCTTCCCCAACACGGCTTACTATCTCCCCGTCATCTATGGCTTGACAGGTGTTGAGGTTGCAACCCTGGGAGATCTGAAGCCGGTCTTGGCGCAGGCTAGGTCTCTCTTGCACCCTGTGCCTAGGGAGAACCTTTGGACTCCCTATCTAGGAGAAGCACTGGATTGTGGGATCGCTGCCCTCTTCGCCGAGGAGGCGATCATGGGGATCCGCTTCGTCTACGGCGAGCAGCCGGAGCGGATGCCGGGGTTCCGTATGGCTGGAGGGGCCTTCACCAGTCCCGATGAGGCCGAGGTGGGGGGTGTAGAGGGGCGGCTCAACGGCCCCATCGATGATGTGCAGTTGAGGGCCTGGGGTATCCAGTTGGTCGATGGCCGGATGCCTGGCTTCGCGGCCATCGTGGGCGCTGCCAAGTCCAACGAGGTGGCGGTGAAGATCGTGCGGGAGTTGCAGCGGCGCAATATCTTGGTCTTCCTCTGCGGCAACGTCAACGGCCGGAGCATCATCCACCAACTGATGGAAGAAGGGGTGGAGTTGGGCTATGACACCTATACCGTCCCCTTCGGTACCGATACCATCTCCGCCATCTACCCCTTGGGCTTCGCCACCCGTTCGGCCCTCACCTTTGGAGGGAAGAAAGGCGGCCAGGCGAGGGAGATCTTACTCTACAACAAGTACCGCGTCTTCGCCTTCGTTTTGGCTTTGGGTGAGGTGGATGATCTGAAGTACGCCACCGCAGCGGGAGCCATAAGTTACGGCTTCCCAGCCATAGCCGACACGGTCATACCTGAGGTCCTTCCCACCGGCGTCACCCAATATGAGCATGTCATCTCCATGCCCTTCGACAGCATAGAAGGGAAAGACGATCTGGAACGGGCGGAGAGGCTAGTTCAGCGATGCATCGAGGTGCGCGGGGTCAAGGTGAAGGTCGCCGAGATCCCCATCCCTGTGCCCTACGGCTCGGCCTTCGAGGGAGAGCGGGTTAAGAGGGCCGATATGCGGATCGAGTTCGGGGGTAAGTACTCCCGGGCCTTCGAGTACCTGCGGATGAGAGAGTTAGATGAGGTGGAGGATGGGAAGATAGAGGTCGTGGGGCTAGGCTTCGAAGATGTGGAGGAAGGCGGGTCTATGGATCTGGGTATCGTGGTAGAGGTGGCCGGCCGGAAGATGCAGGAGGATTTCGAGCCCGTCCTGGAACGACAGATCCACTACTTCATCAACGGAGCCTCAGGTATCCAGCACATAGGCCAGAGAGATATCGCCTGGATTCGGGTGAGTAAAGCCGCTTCCGACAAAGGGTTCAATCTGAGACACTTTGGCGACATCCTCTACGCTAGATTTCACTCCGACTTCGGGGCTATCGTGGACAAGGTACAAGTCACTATCTATACCGAGCCCGAAGAGTTGAAGAAATGGCTGGAGATAGCCCGAGCGGCCTATGACGTGCGGAACAAGCGGCTGGTGGCCATGACCGATGAGTCGGTGGATGTCTTCTACTCTTGCACCCTCTGTCAATCTTTCGCCCCTAACCATGTTTGCATCATCTCCCCGGAGAGGTTAGGGCTGTGTGGGGCCTACAACTGGCTGGACTGCAAGGCCTCTCACCAGATCAACCCCACCGGCCCCAATCAGCCCGTTTCCAAGGGGGAGGCGATAGACCCTGAGAACGGCTATTGGAAAGGCCCTCAGGAATTTGTCTATGAGAAATCCCACCAGTCGGTGGAGAAGGTCTCCATGTACTCCATCATGAAAGACCCCATGACCGCCTGTGGCTGCTTCGAGTGTATCGCCATGGTGATACCCGAGGCGAACGGGATCATGGTAGTCTCCCGGGAGGATACCAGCATGACCCCCGCGGGGATGACCTTCTCCACTTTGGCCGGGATGGCTGGAGGGGGGTTGCAGACTCCTGGAGTGATGGGGGTGGGCAAGTACTACCTCACTAGCAAGAAGTTCATTAAGCCTGATGGGGGGTTCAAGCGGGTGGTCTGGATGTCCTCTTTCCTGAAGGAGAGTATGGCCGAGGAACTGAAGGCCGTGGCCGAGAGGGAGGGAGACCCAGACCTCATCGATAGGATCGCCGATGAGCGAAATGTGACCACGGTAGAGGAACTGCTCCCCTGGCTGGAGGAGCACGACCATCCGGCCTTGAAGATGCCGCCCATACTTTAAGCAAGAGAAGGGGGCTTCAGAGACCGTGGCTACCAGGGGGCGCGCCTTCGGTGGAGGTGAGGCCCCTTTATCCCTTAACGGTGAAGGAGCGCTATATGGCGGAAAAAGTTGAGATCCCTGTTCAGAAGTGGACTGGTAGGGTGCGCGAGGTAACCGTGGGGGCTACCAAGGAGGAGGGTGGAACCCGTACCCGAACCGTGACCGTGGGGGGAGAGGCGACCTTGCCCTTTCTCCATTTCGAGGGGGAACTCCCCCATCCACCCCGCATCGCCATAGAGATACGAGACAAGAAGCCTGAGGACTGGTCGCCTCTTCTGCTTAAGGCGTGGGAGGAGGTGATCGATGATCCCGCCGCTTGGGCCAAGAGGGCCGAGGAGAGGGGCGCTGATCTCATACTCCTAAGACTTAGCCTCAACGATGCCCAGGGGGAAGAGAACACGCCGGAGAAGGCCAAAAGTACGGTGAGAAAGGTGCTTTCGGCTACCGGCCTGCCCCTCTTAGTCTTCGGGCCGGGCCAGGTGGATAAGGATAACGAACTGTTGGTGTCCGTGGCCGAGGAGGCAGCGGGGGAGAGGGTGGTTTTGGGGGTCTGCGAGGAGAAGAACTACCGCACCATCGTGGCCGCAGCCTTGGCCCACGGCCATCTGGTCGATTCTCGCACCCCTATGGATGTGAACCTAGCCAAGCAACTGATCATCCTCATCCACGACATGGGCCTGCCCTTGGATCGCATCTTGATGGACCCCTCCACCGGGGCCTTGGGGTATGGGATCGAGTACGGCTACTCGGTGATGGAGCGGCTTCGTTTGGCGGCCCTCCAAGGCGACACTATGACCCAGCAGCCGATCCTAGTGACCCCCGGTGAGGAAGCCTGGCGAGCCAAGGAGGCCAAAGTGGGAGAGGGTATCCCTGAGGCCTGGGGCGATTGGGAGGAGCGGGCCATCATGTGGGAGACGATGACTGCCACTGCTCTCATCGAGGCGGGCGCCGACGTGGTGGTGATGCGCCATCCGGAGTCGGTTCGCCTAGTAAAAGAGGCGATAGATAAACTGTGGGTGAAGGAGGGGTGAGGGATGGCTCTCACGGGTTTGGATATCTATAAACTTTTGCCCAAGACCAACTGTAAGGAGTGCGGATACCCTACTTGTTTGGCCTTCGCCATGAAGTTGGCGGCCAAGCAGGCGGAACTGGCAGCCTGCCCTTATGTGACCGAGGAGGCGAAAGCCCAACTGGCTGCCGCAGCCGCCCCTCCTATCCGCTTGGTGACCATAGGTGCAGGCGAGAGGAAGGTAGAAGTAGGGAACGAGACGGTACTCTTCCGCCATGACAAGACCTTCTTTCATCCTCCGGGGCTCATGGTGCGAGTCAAGGATACCCAGCCCATAGATATGATCGAAAAGAGGGCTCGGGAGGTGGCCGACTACTGTGTGGAGTATGTGGGCCTGGAACTCCGCTTCGACGGCTTAGCGGTGGAGAACGCCTCGGGTGAAGCTTCCGTCTTTGTTTCAGCGGTGGAGAGGGTGAAGGAGACGGGCCTGCCTCTGATCCTTATCTCTTCTGACCCCGGGGCCATGGAGGCGGCTCTAGCCAAGAGCGATGGCACAAGCCCCCTTATCTACGCCGCCGATGAGGAGAACTGGGAGGCTATGAGTGAGTTAGCCAAGAGGCACCAGGTCCCCTTGGCGGTTCGGGCTTCCGGGCTGGAACCGCTGGTAGAGTTGGTGGAGAAGGTAAGAGGTGCCGGTGTAGAAGATCTGGTTTTAGACCCAGGTTGCCGAGGTTTTAGCGATTGTTTAGTGACCTTCACCCATATCCGCCGTTTGGCCCTGCAAAAGAACTTTAGGCCTCTGGGCTTCCCCCTCATCGCTTTCCCCGGCGAGGGGGCGAACTCTCCAGAGGAGGAGGCTATCCTGGCCGGCCAGCATATCGCCAAGTATGCGGGCTTCGTGGTGATGGACAATTTCGACCCTGCCCTGGCCTATCCCCTCCTCACTCTACGACAGAACATCTACACCGACCCTCGCCAGCCGATCCAGGTTACCCCGGGCATCTACGAGTTCGGGACGCCGGCCCCCGATTCCCCGCTCTTGATCACTACCAATTTCTCCATCACTTACTTCAGTGTGGCCAATGAGGTGGAGGGGAGTGGTATACCCTCCTGGCTTCTGGTGGCCGACTCTGAGGGGATGAGCGTCCTCACTGGCTGGGCAGCCGGCAAGTTCGACGCCGATAAGATCGCCAAGACGGTCAAGACCACGGGCATCGAGGGGAAGGTAAACCATAGGAAACTGACTATCCCTGGTGCTGTGGCCGTGCTATCCGGCGAACTGGAAGATGAACTCCCCGGCTGGGAGATCTTGGTAGGGCCTCGTGAGGCGGTGGACCTCCCCGCTTACCTCAAGATCTGGAAGCCTTGAGATGAGGGCGACTCTTCTAGCCTAGGGCCTTTTGGACCGGCTGCACTGGGAGCACCGATAAGGAGGTATAAGCAGGATGGAAATAGTGGGTGAGTGCATCCATATCATCTCCTCCAAAGTGAAAAACGCCATCGCCAACCGGGACGAGGGTTACATTCAAGAACTGGCCCGTCGCCAGGCGAAAGCGGGGGCTCAGGCCTTGGAACTGAATATAGGCCCCCAGAAGAAGGCTGGCCCCGAGGTGATGGAGTGGATGGTAGATACCGTCCAAGAGGTAGCCGATCTCCCCCTCTCCTTGGATACCACCAACGTAGCGGCCATGGAGGCCGGTCTAAAGCGGGCTAAGAAGCGGGCTATCATCAACTCCGCTTCGGCGGCCCCTGAGCGGCTGGAGACTATGCCACCCTTGGCGGCCAAGTACAACGCTCGGCTCATCGCCTTGACCATGGGCAAGAATATCCCTCCCTCAGCCGAGGCGCGGATCGAGATCGCTATGGAGACCTTGATGCCCCGTATCCTGGAGGTGGGGCTCTCCATGGAGGATGTCTACTTCGACCCTCTCATCCTCACCGTCTGCGGCATGCAACAGTACGTGATGCAAGGGGTGGAGACGGTCCGCTTCTTGAAGCAGATCGCCGAGCCGCCGCCCAAGACGATAGTGGGGCTCTCCAACGTCTCCAACGGCGTCCCTCACGAAGGTCGGAGCCTTATCAACTGCACCTATCTGGTGATGCTCATGGCTGCCGGCCTCGATGCGGCCATCGCCGACCCTTTAGATCCCAGGCTTTGGGAGTTCATACGTATCGTGGAGGAGAGGGATGATTCGACCCCGGTGGGGTGGCTGCTTCTGCGCCTCTATGACGCCGTAGCCTCCATGGAGGAATTGAGTCCCGATGATGTGGATATGAGTGATCCAGAGCAGGTGGCTATCTATAAGACGGTGCAGATCCTAGAGAACAAGGTGATCTACGCCGATTCCTATCTACGGGTGTAGAGATGCTTACTAAAGAGGAGCTTTTGGCTAAAGCGAAGAAGCCGGCCCAGGATGCCATGCGGTTACACCCCTACTATAGGGGGAAGATCGAGATGGTCTCCAAATGTGTGGTACGCGATTTTAACGATTTCGCCATCTGGTATACCCCTGGTGTGGCTGCGCCCTGTCGGGCTATCGCCGAGGATCAGGAGTTGGTCTACGAGTATACCAATAAATGGAACACCGTGGCTGTGGTTAGCGATGGGACACGGGTTCTAGGCCTGGGAGATATAGGGCCTGAGGCGGGGTTGCCGGTGATGGAAGGGAAAGCACTCCTCTTCAAATATTTGGGAGGGGTAGATGCTGTCCCCATCTGTCTCGATACGAAGGAGCCTGAGGAGATCATCACCGCCGTCAAATGGCTGCAGCCCTCCTTCGGGGGCATAAATCTGGAGGATATCGCCCAGCCCAAGTGTTTCCATATCTTAGATACCCTGCGGCGAGAGATGGATATCCCGGTCTGGCATGACGACCAGCAAGGGACGGCGGCGGTTACCCTGGCAGGGCTGATCAACGGGCTGCAGTTCGTGGGTAAGAAGATCGACCAGGTGAAGGTGGCCATGATCGGCGCTGGAGCCGCTAATATCGCTGTGGCCAGGGTGATAATGGCCGCGGGGGTCGACCCCAGGAAGATCATCATGTGCGATAGCAAGGGGACGCTTCATAAGGGGAGGAGGGAACTGAAGGGGACCCACAAAGAGAAGTGGGAGATCTGCCTCAAGACTAATGAAGAGGATATCGTGGGTGGGGTCCCCGAAGCGATGAAGGGGGCCGATGTGGTCATCGCCCTCTCCAAGCCGGGGCCGGATACCATCAAGAAGGAATGGGTCGCCGAGATGGCGCGTGATCCTATCGTCTTCGCCTGCGCCAACCCCATCCCCGAGATCTGGCCCTGGGAGGCGAGGGAGGCGGGGGCCAAGGTGGTGGCTACCGGCCGCTCCGACTTCCCTAACCAGGTGAATAACTCTTTGGGCTTCCCCGGCATCTTCCGGGGCACCCTGGATGTGAGGGCTCGGACCATCACCGATGAGATGTGTATCGCCGCGGCTTACGAGTTGGCCAAGACCGCCGAGGATAGGGGGATCAGCGAGGATTATCTCATCCCCACCATGGACGATTGGGAGGTCTTCCCTCGAGAGGCGGTGGCCGTGGCTATGAAGGCCCAGGAGCAAGGGGTGGCGCGGCTGAAACTGAGCGAAGAGGAACTTTATGAGCGGGCCTCAACCCTCATAAAGCGAGCCCGGGAGGAGACCCAACTTTTGATGAAAGAGGGGTTCATCCCTTCGGCTCCAGAGGAGTGACAGGTGAGGCTATCGGTCCCTTGGGGGTGGTCCCGTGGCAGATAGAACAGGCGCCGTCATGGTGGTGGGTGGTGGCATCGGTGGCATCCAGGCCGCCTTGGATTTGGCCTCCGCCCGCTTCAAGGTTTATCTCGTCGAGGCCAAGCCGGCCATCGGGGGCCACATGGCGCAACTGGATAAGACCTTCCCCACCAATGACTGTTCCATGTGTATCCTCTCCCCTAAACTGGTGGAGTGTGGTCGCCATCGGAATATTGAGATCCTCACTAACGCGGAACTGGTGGGCTTGGAGGGTCAGGCCGGTAACTTCAAGGCCAAGGTCGTCATCCATCCTCGCTATGTGGATATGGAGAAGTGCACTGGCTGCGGGGAGTGCGCCCGCTCTTGCGTCCGAAGGACGGTGATCCCTTCGGAGTTCGAAGAAGGGTTAGGGAAGCGGGGAGCCATCTATATTCCTTACCCCCAAGCGGTGCCCCTAAAGGCGACCGTTGATCCAGAGACCTGTCTCTATCTTAAGCGGGGCAAATGCACCCTGGCCTGTGTGGAGGCTTGTCAGCCGAAAGCCAT
This sequence comes from Anaerolineae bacterium, assembly GCA_046760125.1. GTDB lineage: Bacteria > Chloroflexota > Anaerolineae > UBA7937 > UBA7937 > UBA7937. The sequence goes on along the minus strand of JBHIDN010000009.1, from coordinate 579 downwards.
CGATTTTGACCAGAAACCCCAAGAACTCTTACTCGATGTGGGGGCGGTGATTCTGGCGCTAGGCTATGAGCCCTACGATGCCCGAAAGTCAGCCGAGTTCGGCTTCGGTCGCTACCCCAATGTAGTGACCAGCCTCCAATTTGAGCGGATGCTTTCCGCCTCTGGGCCTACGGGTGGCCATATCCAGCGCCCCTCCGACGGAAGGAGGCCGGAGAAGATAGCCTTCTTGCAATGCATCGGCTCCCGAGACCAGAACCACGACTACTGCTCCAGTGTCTGTTGCATGTACGCTACCAAAGAGGCGATCATGGCCAAGGAGCATGAGCTGGAGACCGAGATCCAGATCTTCATGATGGATATGCGGGCTTTCAGCAAGGGGTATGAGGAGTACTACCATCGGGCTCAAGAGAGGTACGGGGTGAAATACACCCGTTGCCGTATCTCCTCTCTCAAGGAGGAGCCGAAAACAAAGGATCTCATCGTTAGATACGAGACCGAGGATAGGACCCTCTTGGAGGAGAGGTACGATCTAGTTGTCCTTTCCGTGGGGATGGAGATCTCGGAGAAGAGCAAAGAGTT
>JBHIDN010000008.1:0-12231 GCA_046760125.1 Anaerolineae bacterium | reverse complement strand
GCGATCTCACTATAGGGAGTATAGGGAACGAAAATGAAGTGGAGATAGTTAATAGAAGATGACCTCGGAGTCACGTCAGCGATCTCACAGGCGGTTAGTTGTCCTTGCGGCCGTCTTCTTCGCCTTCTCCCTCATCCTCGTAGGGCGCATCATCTACTGGCAGGTGGTGCGTCGTCAAGAACTCTTGGAGTTGGCCGAACTGGAACACTATCAAACCAAGGTCATCCCTCCGCAACGAGGGGCGATTTTGGATCGGACAGGCTCACTTCTGGCCACCGATATCTTCCAGTACGAGATCTTCGCCACCCCGAGAGATGTGCCCAACCCTCGTTGGACAGCGGAGCAACTCGCTCCTCTCCTCGAGAGGCCACCTGAGACCCTCTGGGCGCTTCTTGACCGAAAGGATCTGAGCGTGACACTGGCCAAACAGATACCCCTGAATGTGGGGGAGGAGATAGCCTCTCGGGGCCTCTCTGGTGTGGGAGCCATCCCTCTGCCCCAGCGAATCTATCCTGAGAAGGAGTTAGCCTGTCACCTTTTGGGTTTCGTGGGGGCGGAGGGCGACGGTTTCTATGGCCTAGAGGAGTATTACGACGACATCTTGCAGGGTGAGCCGGGGTCAAGAGGGGGGGAGAGAGACCCTTCCGGCTTACAGATGATCGCCGGTTATGGCAGTTACGTTCCCGCCCAGGAAGGCCCCACCCTGGTTCTCACTTTGGATCGTGTTATTCAAGGCCTGGTAGAAGAAGATTTAGAGAAGGCTATCGAGGAATACGGCGCTCAGGGGGGCACCATCATCGTCATGGATCCCTGGACCGGGGCCATCCTGGCCATGGCTAGTTACCCCCGCTACGACCCCAACCGTTTCTATGAGACCTCCCAGGAACTTTTCGTCAACCCTGCCATAAGCGAGGTCTATGAGCCAGGCTCGGTCTTTAAACCGGTGACCATCGGCGCGGCTCTAGATAGCGGTGAGGTGACGCCGGAGACCACATATAACGACACCGGTTCTATCCTGGTGGGGGGGCAGGTGATAGCCAACTGGGACTGGGGAGCCCGGGGTGAAACCACGGTATCTGAACTCTTGAGATACTCCCTCAACGTGGGAGCAGCCACGATGAGCACCAAGATCGGAGCCGAGAAATTCTACCGCTATGTGAGAAGGTTTGGCTTCGGTGAGCCCACCGGTGTCGATCTGGCAGGCGAGGTATCGGGCATCGTCAAGACCCCCGGAGATGCCCAATGGCATGAGTCCGACCTAGGGACCAACGCCTTCGGCCAGGGGATTAGCGCCACCCCCCTGCAGATGATAAACGCTATGGCCGCTATAGCCAACGGAGGGCTCTTGATGAAACCCTATGTTGTGCAACGGATCATAAGAGAGGACAGCGTAGTAGAAATAGAGCCGGTGGTGCGGCGCCGGGTGATCTCCCCGGAGACGGCCAGACAACTCACCCAGATATTAGCGGAGGGGGTAAAGGAGGGGGTGGCGGAGTTAGCCTATGTGGAGGGTTATTCCATCGCCGCCAAAACGGGCACAGCCCAGATCCCTATACCCGGCGGCTATGACCCCACCTGGACCATCGCTTCCATAGTGGGCTGGGCCCCGGCCGACAACCCCCGTTTCGTCATCTTGGTGAAGATAGATAAGCCCCAGGCCGCGCCTTGGGGGGCTGTGGTCGCCGCCCCCGTCTTCAAGAGCCTGGCCCAACAACTATTCGACTATCTGGGCATCCCACCTGACGAGGTGCGGTTAGCGAGAGAGTAGATCATAAGGGAATTCAAAAATGTTTACCCTGGGCGATCTTTGGGAAGGGATAACGGGAGAAAAATTAGAGCATCCCTTGGCTCTGGAATTTGCGAACGGTGTCGTCGATTCCCGTCTAGCAGAGAAGGGCAGTCTCTTCGTGGCCTTGCGGGGAGAGGATGGGGACGGTCATGATTACGTGAAGGACGCCTTCGAACGAGGGGCACTGGCGGCTCTAGTGGAAAGAGAGATAGAGGGCTACCCTGTGGTTAAGGCTGGAGACCTCTCTTCCCTCCCCTCCTCGCCGGAGCCTTTCTGCATCCTAGTGGAAGATAGCCTACGCGCCCTCCAGGATCTGGCCGCCTACTGGCGGAGGAGGTTCGACCTTCGAGTGATAGGGGTGACCGGCAGCACGGGCAAGACCACTACCAAAGAGACGATCTGGTCGGTCTTGAGGAAAGCCTTCCCTACCCTGAAGAGCGAAGCCAATTACAACAATGAGATCGGCCTGCCCCTCACCCTGCTCAACCTAGACGAGAGTTACCAGAAGGTGGTCTTGGAGATGGGGATGTATGACCTGGGGGAGATAGCCTTGCTGGCTGAGATCTCCCAGCCTCAGGTGGGGGTGATCACCAACGTGAGCCACTCCCATCTAGAAAGGCTCAAGACCTTAGCCCGCATCGCTCAAGCCAAGGCGGAACTGGTGGAGGCTCTCCCCTCGAACGGAGTAGCGATCCTCAATGGCGACGACCCCCGGGTCAAAGCCATGGCCTCAAAAACTGAGGCTAAGGTCTTCTTCTACGGCTTGAGCCCCGATTGCGATCTTTGGGCCTCCGACATCGAGAGTCGAGGTTTGCAGGGGGTACACTTCAGCCTCCATCATGGTGAGGAGACCCTCCATGTGAGGATCCCCCTTCTGGGCCGGCATAGCGTCCATGCTGCTCTGGCTGCGGCGGCGGTGGGCTTAGTAGAGGGAGAACCCTGGGATCAGATCATCGCTGGGCTCCAAGATATCACCGCCCAACTCCGTCTCATCGCTGTCCCGGGGATCAAGGGTTCGACGATCATAGACGATACCTATAACGCTAGCCCCTCCTCCACCCTGGCAGCCTTAAACCTCCTCTCCGACTTAGAGGGGAGAAAGATCGCTGTCCTGGGGGATATGCTGGAACTAGGGAGTTACGAAGAGAGGGGGCATCGGCTGGTGGGGAGGCGCGCCGCCGAGACGGTGGATAAGTTGGTAACCGTGGGACCCAGAGCCCGCATCATCGCCGAAGAAGCCCAGGCTTTAGGCATGGATGAAGATGACCTCTTCGCCGTGGAGAGCAACCAAGAGGCGGTGAAGGTCTTGCGGCGTCTCATCGCCTCCGGCGACCTCATCCTCATCAAAGGCTCCCGAGGGATGAAGATGGAAGAGATAGCGGCAAAGTTGGGAGGGAAATGATGGCCCCTTCTCTCGCTGTAGGCTCTTTCACCTTCCTCTTCGCCATCCTCTGGGGAGGCCCGTTGATCAAATATCTCCGTCGCCACGGCATCGGTGAGCAGATCCGTATCGATGGCCCCCGTTCCCACCAAGTTAAGACCGGAACTCCCACCATGGGGGGGATCATGATCATCGGCCCCGTAGTCACGATCACTTTGATCCTGCTTCTCATCGATCGAGCGGTCCTTTCCCTGGCCCCGGAACTCTTGGGTGGCTTAGAAAAGTTGATCGGCAAGTCCATCCTCCTCCCCCTGGGCATCCTTGTGGCCTATGGCACCCTAGGAGGGTTGGATGACCTAGCCGGAATCGCTCGTCGTCGGGAAGCGATAGAGGCCCAGACCGACTCGGCCTTGGTGGAGAAAACGGGCTTCGTGGCCCGTCTGAAGTTCGCCTGGCAGGTAGCCATGGCTACCATCGCGGCTTTCATCCTCTACTACCTCTTAGGGCTTCGGGGGGTGGGTATCCCCACCATCCCCCGCTTCATTGACCTGGGGTTCTGGTATATACCGGCGGCCATCTTCATCATCGTGGGGAGTTCCAACGCCGTCAACTTCACCGATGGCCTCGATGGGTTGGCTGGAGGCACCTCAGCCATCGCCTTCGTCGCCTATGGGATCATCGCTTATCTCCAAGGACAGGTCTACCTGGCCCTCTTTTGCTTCACTGTAGTGGGAGCGGTCTTGGCTTTCCTCTGGTTCAACGCCTATCCGGCCCAACTCTTCATGGGGAACGTAGGCTCTCTGGCTCTGGGGGCCACCTTGGGGGTGGTGGCTCTCATGACCGGGCAGTGGCTGCTTCTGCCCATCGTAGGCATCGTCTTCGTGGCCGAGACGATGTCGGTGATCATGCAGGTAGCCTACTTCAAACTGACCAAGGGACGGCGGATATTCAAGATGAGCCCCCTCCACCACCACTTTGAACTCCTCGGCTGGTCTGAGGTCCAAGTAGTACAACGTTTCTGGCTCCTGGCCATGCTAGCGGCCATGTTGGGGATAGCCTTGGCGCTCATATAATGGTCAAATTGGCTCCACTATTCATACCGGTGGTTTGCGAAATGGGAGAGTCTAAGAAGGTCTCTATCATTGGCCTAGGAAGGGAAGGGATGGCCTTGGCTCGCTTCCTCGCTCAACGAGGAGCCACCGTCACTGTCAGTGACCTCAAAACAAGGGAGGAACTGGCGGAGAGGATCGAAGGGCTATCTGAGTTCCCCATCAGGTTCAAGTTGGGCGAGCATCCCCAGAGCATTTTGGATGCCGATGTCATCTATGTCAGTCCCGGGGTTCCCCAGGATATCCCTCTCTTGGTAGAGGCCCGCAAGCGGGGAATCAGGATCAGCAGCGAGACGAGGCTATTTTTCAGCCTTTGCCCAGCCCCCATCATCGGAATAACCGGGAGCAGCGGCAAAACTACCACCGTCACCCTGGTGGGCCAGATACTGGAGAGGGCTGGTCGCCAGACTTGGGTGGGAGGGAACATCGGCTCCCCTCTGATAGAGTCCGTAGAAGAGATAGGGCCTGAAGCCATAGTGGTCACCGAACTTTCGAGTTTTCAATTGGAGAACCTGGATCGAAGCCCCCATATCGCCTGCGTGTTGAACATCACGCCCAACCACCTGGACCGCCACAAGACCATGGAGGCTTATAGGGCGGCCAAATTGAACATTTTGCGCTATCAGGGAAAGAAAGATTATGCCATCCTAAACAGGGACGATCCTGCCACCCACGCCTTACTCCCCGAATGTCAGGGCCGAACCCTCCTCTTCAGCAGGCTAGAGGAGGTAGAGGAAGGGGCTTTCTTACGGGAAGATAGGATCATAGTCCGCTGGGCGGGCCGAGAAGAAGAGGTATGCGCGAGAGGCGATATCCGACTCTTGGGAGATCATAATCTGGAGAACGTGCTTGCGGCTTGTGCCATCTCGGCGGCCGCCGAGGCTCCGACGGAGGCCATGGCTGAGGTCTGCACGACTTTCGCTGGAGTGGAACACAGATTGGAGTTAGTGCGGGAAATGGCTGGCGTCTCCTACTACAACGACTCCATCGCCACTTCGCCAGAGCGGGCCATAGCGGCGCTGCGCTCCTTCGATCGACCCATCGTGCTCCTAGCAGGAGGGCGAGGTAAGGGCCTTCCTTTCGAAGAGTGGGCAGGGCTCATCGTGCAAAAGGTTCGCTATCTCATCCTCTTCGGTGAGGAGGCACCAGCCGTAGAGGAAGCGGTGCGCGAGGCAGGGAAGAGAGCGGGTGTGGCCGAGACCCCGATCATCAAAGATGTTGGTGACCTAGAAGAGGCGGTGAACCTTGCCGCTCAGGTGGCTCAGCGAGGAGATGTCGTTCTCCTCTCCCCAGCCTGCACCAGTTTCGACCTCTATGGTGACTTCGCGGAGAGAGGCGAACACTTCAAAGATCTGGTACGCAAACTGGGAGAAAATGGCTAAGAGGAACCGCTGGAGAGATATCGCGGCCCGGGGCCCCGACTACGTGATCCTTTTGGTCCTGGCCGGGCTCCTTCTCATAGGCTTGATGATGGTCTATAGTTCTACCTTCGCCCTGGCGTATGAACTATACGATAACCCCACCTATTTCTTGGTTCGCCAAGCCACCTGGGCAGGCCTGGGGATTTTGGCCATGCTCATCGTCACCCGCATCGATTACCATCGCTGGCGGTATCTGTCGGTGCCCGCCCTAGGTCTGACCCTATTCCTCCTAACCCTCGTCCTCCTCATTGGACAGGAGGTGCACGGCTCCCGGCGGTGGCTTCTGAGCCGCTCGTTGCAACCCAGCGAGTTCACCAAGTTGGCTATGGTTCTCTACATCGCTCATTGGCTCTCCTCCAAGGGAGAGAAGATCCAGCAGGTCTCTTATGGGCTGGTCCCCTTCGCTTTCCTCATCGGCTTGGTCACCGGATTCATCATCTTGGAGCCCGATTTCGGCACCGCCATCCTCATCGTGGGCACCGCGGTGGCTATGTTCTTCATCGCCGGCGCAGATCTTCTCCAGTTGGGGATCGGCTTCCTTGTAGGAGGCGCTACCCTCTATCTCTTGATCAGCCATACCTCTTACGCCGCCAGCAGGATATCCACCTACCTGGCAGATCCTCTAAACGACCCTTTCAGTCTGGCCAATTACCACGTCTCTCAGACCCTCATCGCTTTGGGCTCAGGGGGGATAACCGGCGTGGGGCTTGGAGCCAGCCAGCAGAAACTGGGCTTCCTCCCCGCCTCCCATACCGATACCATCTTCGCCATCCTAGGGGAGGAACTGGGGCTCATCGGCTGTCTAGTGGTGATGGTGCTCTTCGCCATCCTAGCCTATCGAGGTCTGAGGATCGCTTTCAAGGCGCCCGACATCTATGGGATGCTTTTAGCCTCGGGCATAACCTGTTGGCTGAGCATCCAGGCCCTGGTCAATATCGCCGTAGTGACGGCTACTCTACCTTTCACCGGGCTCCCCCTGCCCTTCATCAGTTTCGGGGGTTCATCCTTGGTCATCTCCCTGGTCGGAGTGGGGATACTCCTCAACATCTCCCAGGGAGGAGAGGGAGAAGAGGGTGCGACTTTTGATTTCGGGTGGCGGCACCGGCGGCCACATCTATCCCGCCCTGGTCGTGGCTAGGGAACTCAAGAGTCAAGAAGTGTCATCTCTCTTATTTGTGGGCGACGCTTCGGGTGTAGAAGCCCAACTGATCCCACGGGAGGGGTTGCCCTTCCGGGGCATCACTACCGCTAGTCTCTTGGGCTCTGCCCCCTGGCGGGTGCCAGGGCAACTTGGGCGAGTGGTTCTAGGCATAACCCAAGCGAGGAGAATAGTGGACGAGTTTAAGCCCCAGGCGATCTTGGCCACGGGAGGTTATGTCTGCTTCCCTGCGGTGGTTGCCGGCTGGTTGCGGGGCGTGCCCAGCCTCCTCTACCTGCCAGATATCGTGCCCGGACTGGCTGTCCGAGCCCTGGCCCCCATCGCCACTCGGGTGGCCCTCTCCTTCGCCGAATCAAAGGGGTATTTCGCCCCCCAGAAGAGTGTGGTTACAGGGTATCCGGTGCGCCAAGAGATACTGGCCCTAGATAAGGCCACGGCCAGAGAAGAATTAGGGATCGGCCTGGAGGAGAAACTGCTTCTCATCCTGGGAGGGAGCCGAGGAGCGCATAACATCAACCTCGCCGTGAGCCAAACCCTCCCGGAACTGCTCAGAATCTGCCGAGCGATCCACATCGCTGGCCACGAAGATGAGGGATGGCTCAAGGAGGAAAGGGAGCGGCTTCCCCAAGAGTTGCAAGAGAGGTACCGAATCCACGCCTATCTTCACGAGGAGATGCCCTGGGCACTGGCAGCCGCCGACCTAGCGGTCTCCCGGGCGGGTGCCTCTACCCTGGGCGAGTTCCCCGCCGCTGGGCTGCCCAGCATCTTAGTGCCCTACCCTTACGCCGCTGGACATCAGGAGAGAAACGCCAACTATATGGTGGAAAGTGGCGCGGCGGTAAAGATCAAGGATGCCGACTTAAAGGTTTCCCTCCTACCGGTCGTGGAGAGACTTTTCGCCGACGAGGAGGTATTGACTCAGATGGCTCGAGCGGCCCGCGGTTTGGCTCAGCCCGAGGCTGCTCAGAGGATGGTGAACGAACTGAGGGCGTTGATCAATGACTAACTACCTACCCTTAGCCACCATTTTGGTTCTCTCCGCCCTCGTGGGCTTCAGACGAGGGGCGAGAAGCCAACTCCTTCTCACCGCGGTCATCGCTGGCGGTTGGCTCGCCCTCGGTCCTGGAGGTTCCCCTTTGACGGCCGAAGTGGAGGCCAAATTGGAGAAGATGACAGGCGGCTCGATCATTATAGCCGGGGCGAAGGAAGGCTATTCCACCTTCCTCCTCCTGGTCATCATCCTGCTCGCCTACTTTCTACTTTGGAGGCTTGGCTCCCGTCCGGAGAGCATAAGAGGAGCCCTCCTCGGTACCCTATGGGGGGTGGCCAACGGATTTCTTATCGCTTTAACGCTCCTGCCCGGCGCTTTGCTCCCTTCCCTTCTCACGCCTGTCACTCTGGGCGAGAGAGCGGTGGAAGCGATGACTCCAGGGAAGTTCAACCTTCATCCCATAATAATTGGAGGGGTATTTATGCTCATCATTTTAGCCGTGCGTGCTATCCGTCCACACCGGCCGGACCTAGGGGATCTCTTCCCCAGAGGGTGAAAAGTTTATGGGAGCGTTGGAACTACTTTGGTTCGCACTGATAATCGTCTTCGCCTTCGCAGGTATAGTTCGGGGCTACCCCAAAGAGTTGGGGGCTACCACCAGCATCTTGGTGGCCCTCTTGGCCCTTACCGAATGGGGAGGGAAGATACTTTTGGGTCTCGACGCACAATTAGGGGGTCTCCTGGGTGGCTCCTTTCTAGCGGGCCCCTATTCCAACCTGATTCAAGCAGCCTTCTATCTGGGCCTCTTCATCGCTATGGTCTTCATCTCCTACCATGGGGAGACCCTAGCCTTCCGAGGAGACCCCCCTCCAGGCCCTCTGGGGGTAGCGATGAACGCCATTAACGGGGCGGTCAACGGCTATCTGATCTCGGGCACCATTTGGTACTATCTAGACCGTTTCGATTACCCGATAAGGTTTCTGGGGCTCTTCTCGCCGCCCCTCACTAACCTAGCGAAGGCTCTCCTGCCTTTCCTGCCCGTACCGATCTTACAGCCCTATCTCCTTCCCTTCGTCGCCTTCCTGATATTGGTTCGGGTCTTCAGGTAGAGGGATATGGGCGGAGAAGAAAGCAGGAGTTATAGAGAGCAGGCTAGTAAAGGCTTAGAAGGTGTGCACCACGTTCATTTCGTAGGCATTGGGGGCATAGGGATGAGTGGCATCGCCCGGGTGCTCTTAGAAGAGGGCTACAGGGTCTCTGGCTCCGACTTGAGAGTTTCACCTCTCACGGAGGCCCTGGTCGGCTTAGGGGGCACGGTGTATGAGGGTCACGCGGCAAAGAATATAGCGGGCGCAGATCTCGTCGTAGTCTCCTCCGCCGTGCCCCCCCATAACCCAGAGGTACTTGCGGCCCAGGGATCGGGGATCCCGGTCGTCGGTAGAGCCCAAATCCTGGGACAACTCATGGAGGGCCGCTATGGAGTGGCCGTGGCTGGCACCCATGGAAAGACGACTACCAGCGCTATGATCGCCCTCATACTAGAGCGAGCGGGCTTGGATCCTACCATCATAGTAGGAGGGGTAATACCGGAACTGGGCTCGAACGCCAAGGCGGGAAAGGGGAAATATCTCATCCTGGAGGCCGACGAGTACCGGCGCACCTTCCTGGGGCTCTCCCCTTCCGTCGCCGTGGTCACTAATATAGAGATGGACCATCCCGATTATTTTCGAGACTTGGAAGATATCTACCAGGCATACCTGGAGTTTGTAAGGTTAGTCCCCCAGGAGGGAGAGATCTTCCTTTGTGTTGACGACCCGATGGGACAGAGGCTCCAGGAGGAGCCCCATCTTGCAGAGATCACTACCTATGGCCTAGACCCCAGGGCACGCTGGCGAGCCGCGGATCTTGCAGCCAATGCCGCCGGGGGCAGCGACTTTCGCGTGCTCGCCAGCGGCCGCCCGCGGGGAGAGTTCAGCCTCCGCATCCCAGGCCAGCACAACGTGAAAAACAGCCTGGCCGCTTTAGCGGTCTCCGACTATCTGGGGGTCGACCTCATGGAAGCGGGAAAGACCTTGGCCCAGTTCCGAGGGGTTGAGAGGCGCTTCGAGGTGAAAGGAGAGGACGCGGGGGTGACGGTCATCGATGATTATGCTCATCACCCTACCGAAATCAAGGCTACCTTGGCCGCCGCTAGGGAGCGGTATCCCCAAAGAAGGGTATGGGCGGTCTTCCAGCCCCACACCTATAGCCGCACCAAGGCACTCTTGTCCCAGTTCGCCACTTCCTTCGGCGACGCCGATCAGGTGGTGGTCACCGATATCTACCCGGCTCGAGAGACCGATGACCTGGGAATCAGTTCCCAGGAACTGGTGACCATCATGAACCATCCCGGCGCGCACTATGTCGGCGCTCTCTCAGATGTCGTTACAATGTTATGTCAACGGTTGAGGGGTGGCGACCTCTTAATCACCTTAGGCGCGGGAGATATCTACCAGGTGGGCGAGAAGGTCCTGGCCCGACTCAAAAGGAGAGAGCGGTGAAAGGGACGGCCCTTTCTCTCCTGACTCAGGCGGAAGAAGAGGGCCTCGGTGGCCGGGCTCTAGCCGATGAACCTCTCGCTCGCCATACTTCCTATCGGATCGGGGGGCCAGCGGACCTTTACGTGGCTGTCAGAAGAGAGGAGGATCTCCTAGGATGGGTCACCCTAGCCCGCAAAGAAGAGGTCTCCTACTTCGTGATGGGGAGAGGCACCAACCTCTTAGTAGCCGATGAAGGGATACGGGGGGTAGTCATCGAAAATAGATGTCGAGGAGTGCGCTCATTGCCAAAGAGCGAAGGTATACTTCTTAGAGTTCAAGCCGGTGGTTCTCTCTCCTCCCTGGCCCGCCGCACAGCCAAAGAGGGGCTAGGGGGACTGGAATGGGCGGTGGGCATCCCGGGGACCGTGGGAGGGGCCATCGTAAACAACGCGGGAGCCTATGGCGGCTCTATAGCCCAACGGTTACAACAGGTAACTCTCCTCGATAGCCAGGGGTTCCTTCGCCGGATGGCGGTGAGCGAATTGGGACTGGGCTACCGCACTAGCCGTTTTAAGGGAGAAAGTTCGGTGATCCTCTCCGCCGACTTCGCTCTCCAGGCCGAATCCGCAGATCTCCTCTCGGAACAGGGGGCCTCTTATGAGAGAGAGAGGCGTGAGAGCCAACCGAAGGAGCCCAGCGCTGGTTCGGTCTTCAAGAACCCAGAGGGAGACTATGCCGGTCGCCTCATAGAGGAGGCCGGGCTGAAAGGACATAGAATAGGCGATGCTCAAATCTCCTCCCTGCATGCCAACTACATCGTGAATCTGGGTCAGGCGCGGGCTAGGGATGTGGCAGCCCTCATCCGGCTAGTACGGGAGAGGGTGTGGCAGAAGCATGGAACCCTTCTAGAACTGGAGATCGAGTTAGTGGGCGATTGGGAACCGGAAGAGCTGGCGGCCACGATAGGTAGTTTCCAATGAGGGACATAAGGAGTGCAGAGATCACCCACAACTACACTCTCTATAGAATCTTGGAGAAAGAGGGACAATGAGAGCCGCATCATGGGGGAAAAGGCGCTCTTCTAAGAGCATGGCTCGAAGGCGAATATCGCTCCCCTGGCTGGGGCGGAGGCGAGTCAAAGCCCTCAGTCTCTCCCTCCTAGGGGTTCTCATTCTGGTAACCGCCTACCTTTTCGTCTCCTACGACTTCTACGTCTTCGATATCGCAGTGGAAGGAAGTGAAGCGGTATCGAGTGAAGAGATATTGGAGGCCTCTGGGGTCGAAGGCTACAACATCTTCTTTATCGACCCCCAAAAGGTGGCTGAAGCGGTGGCCTCTTTGCCCGATGTCGCGGAGGCCGAGGTACGTTGTCGTCTGCCCAACCGCCTGAGCATAAAGGTTCGAGAACGCCAAGCCTATCTTATCTGGCTATCTGGAGAGGAATCGTATTATCTAGACCGCGAGGGGTTTGTGCTCTCCCCCCGCGACCAAACTAGTCTCTCCCTCACTCTCAAGGATCTGGGGGGCGGCTCCCTACGGGCCGGGGACCGCATAAACCCCCAGATCCTTGAGGCCGCAAATATCTATAGTTCGCTTCTGCCCCAAGTTAAGAGTTTCGACTATTCCCAAACTTATGGGCTCTCCTTTACGACTGAAGAGGGTGAGAAGGTACGCCTAGGGACAGGGGAGGATGCCCAGGCCAAAGTAGCCCTGTTGTACGCCCTCAAGGAACAGTTGGAAGTGAAAGGTATCAAGGCCGCGGTCATCGACCTCCGCTTCGATACCCCCTACTACACAGTCGAAGGCTGAGCTTCATCGAGGAGGATATCTGTGGAAGAGACCTTCGTGGCTCTCGATGTAGG
>JBHIDN010000007.1:0-12475 GCA_046760125.1 Anaerolineae bacterium | reverse complement strand
CAGGTAAAGTGGGAGGGCTCCCAGGGTTGGTTCTGGGAGCCCTCTTCATTTGAAATCTGGGAGGAGGCTGCGTGGTATCTTTAGGTGTGCCTTAAGGGACGCCCTCACGGCGAACCGCTTTGCCCATCACTGGGTACTAGAGGGGTCGCTCGTGCTCCTCCCTCTCCGCGCGTTGGGCCCTAAACAGGGCATAGATCAAGAGGGAATTGACACAGCGATTATCTGTAGTGCTAGGCTTTCTCTCCTTTCGCATTAAGAAAAGATCTCCCTCGAGGGCGGGGTCTCCTCCCAACGTTCGAACTCCCACCGCTGAGGGTACAACATCTCCTCCTCGCTCCCGCTGGCCTGCGAGATCCAGACCAGTAAACCGCTGTAGATCAACGCCGCCAGGACTATCACCGAGATGAGGATCAAACTCCCTTCGCCCATTTTAACTCCTTTCTAATCCAACTCAGGCATAAGATATTTTGCTCAGCCCTCTTGCCGGCCCTCCCAAAGGATACCCCAATCTCGCTCGGGCTCAGCAGGCCTCTTTTCGACCTCCTCTGCCTCTTTGATCTCCCAGATGGAGATAACGGGAAAGAGTTTGGCGAATATCAGGTATAGAAGGAAGAAACCGGCGAAGAAGGCCGCGGTTATCGACCATTCCACCCAGGTGGGGCTGTAGGTCCCTAGTTCGTAAGGTAGGCGAGGACGGGTGAGGGAGGGAACGATAACGGTGTATCGCTCTAGCCACATGCCGATATTGATAGAGATGGAGGCGATCACCACGCCCAAGATAGTGCGCGTCCTGGGGATAGCCAAGATGGGTAGAGGTATCAGGAAGCAGAAGATGAACATCCCGGCAAAGAGAGGGGCGAACTCCCCACTGAACTTGGCCCAGAAGACAGACATATGGGCTGGCTCACCCCCGTAGAGGGTGGTCAGGTATTCGGCAAAGGTGAAGTAGAACCAGGCCAGGGTCAAAGCCACCAGAAACTTACCCAGGTAATCGAAATGTTTGGGGGTGATATACTCCTCCAGCCTGAAGGTTCTTCTCAGGATAGCGGCCACGATAGCCACGGCCCCTACCCCAGAGAAGATAGCCCCTCCTAAAAAGTAAGGGCCGATGATGGTGGAGTGCCAACCTGGTTGGGTGGTCATACCGAAGACCCAAGCCACCACCGTATGTACGGTTACCACTAGCAGGGTCAGAAAGACCGACATGCCGCCGATGACCCTCTCCAACCGCCTTCTCTGTTCGTTAGATCCCCGCCAGCCGAGGGCCAGCCACCGATAGAACCTCTTTCGGAAGCCGGAGATATTAGTTAATCGATCGCGGCAGAGGGCTATATCGGGGATTAGGGCCAGGTAGAAGAAGAAGATGCTGGAGAAAAGGTAGAGGCTCACGGCGGTGAAATCCCACAGGAGGGGCGATTGAAAGCGGCCATAGAGAAGCAAGTTGAGGACTCGGTCCGGCCTACCCAGGTCCACGAATATACTGCCTGCGCCAAAAGGGAGACTGAGCACAGTGACCGCCTCGGCGGCCCTAGTGAACGGCCTCCGCCACTCGGCGCCTACTATCCGCAATATTGCTGAGATGAGGGTCCCAGCGTGGCTGATGCCGATGAAAAAGACGAAGTTGGTGATATAGACACCCCAGAAAACTGGCCTGTTCATGCCGGTGACCCCTAACCCGTTTTGCAACTGGAAAATATAGGCCCGGATGCCCCACATTATCACTAGGAGGAGCAAACCTACCAAGAGGTAATAGCCGAGGCCTGTCTCGGTTAAGGGGTTTAGTATCGTCTTTTCAGGATCACGCATCTACCCCTCCCGCAAGTAGATTACTTTGGGTTGAGTCCCCATCTCCTCCAGAAGCCGAAAGGCCCGCGAGCTCTTGGCTAGTTGCGATACTTGACTGAGCGGGTCGTCCAGGTCTCCGAAGAAGCGGGCTCGTCCTGTGCAGGTCTGTACGCAGGCAGGGACCACATCCCCATCACGAAGGGGCCGCCCCTCCGCTTCTGCCTTCTCTTTAGCCTTTCGTATCCGCTGGATACAGAAGGTGCATTTCTCCACCACGCCCTTGGGCCGAGGTGCCACCTCGGGGTCGGGGTTGAGTGCCTGATCTAGGGGTTCTGGCCATTGGGGAGCGAACCAGTTGAAGTAGCGGGCCCCGTAGGGGCAGGCCACGGTGCAGAAACGGCAGCCTATGCAACGTTTGTAGTTCTGAATAATGAGGCCTTCCTCATTCTTGTAGGTCGCCCCTACAGGGCAAACCTTTACACACGGGGCCTCATCGCAGTGCATGCAGGGCCGAGGGATGAAGCGGACGGTAACGTTGGGATATTCTCCCTCGATGTACCGAAACACCTCGTTCCAGAAGATAGAGCGGCCCATAGCATCCTGCTCGGGCCCGGCGAAGGGCACGTTGTTCTCCACTCGACAAGCAGCGGTGCAAGCCTGACAGGCTACACACTTGTCTAGATCTATCACCATCCCCCAACGGGTCATCTCCTATCCCTCACGCTTTGTAGACTTTGACTCTTGTAGAGGTGAAAGAGGCCAAGCCGGCCAGGTTTCCCGTGCGAGGGGCCATGATCTTATTGGGGTTCACCCCCCGGCCTTTGGCCCATCGGCCTCCAACTATATGCCCCCGCTCAAAGGGCATATTCACCACCTCGGGACGAGTCCCTGGGTAGAGCCTGGCCTTGGTCTTGATCCTCCCCAGGGGGGACTCCACCCAAACCTCATCCCCATCCGCGATACCCAGATGGTGTGCCGTCTCTGGGTTTATCTCCGCCCAACTGCCCCATCGCTCCTGCAAATGGGGGGCCAAGAGTTCTTGTAACAAAGGGACGTTGGCCCCTCGCCCCTCGGCGTGGGCCATCAACTTATAGGTATTGAGCAATAGTGGGTAGCTGGCCTCATCGCCAGCCCTTTCGGGGGGCTCATAATGGGGGAGGAAGATCTCATCCCCCTGGGCTGTTAACCCCAACCCCTCTAGTTCCTGGACCGTGATATTCATGGAGGCTAAGGTGCAGCGGAGTTCCCGGGAATAGAAATCGAAGCGGCCATCTTGGGAGGAGTATTTGCGATCCCGACCCACTACCTGGTTCCATTTCGCATCTCCGGGAGAGGAATGCTCATAGGGAGGGCCAACCCAGACCCCTTGCTCCAGAAGTTGCTCCCATGAGATATTCAAGGCTTGGAGTCTGAACCGGAGAAGAGCCACAAAATCGTCCCAAGGGAAAGATTCCGCCACTGTGCCTCCCAACCCTTTGGCGATCTTGAGGATCACGTCGCCGGCGTTCCTGGTGTCGTAAAGAGGCTCTACCACCGGCTGGCGGAGCCCCACCACCGGGAAGCCGAGGCCATCAGCGATGTCATCTTGGTACCTCTCCAAGAAGGTATGGTCGGGCAAGATCAAGTCGGCGTAGGCCGCGCTATCGCTCATGAAGGGGGTGAAATCCACGATGAAGGGTATCTCTTTGAAGGCTTCATAGAACATCTCCCCATGGGGGGCCGAGAAGGCGGGGTTAGTATAATAGAGGAAGAGAGCGTTTAAGGGGTAGGGGTTCCTCTCTAGCACATTCTGGGCCACCTTCTGGTATATGCTCTCAGCCAAGGGGAATAGACGGGAACGGGCATGGTCGAACCTCTCTTGTTGAAGCCCCTTTTGGGCGATACCGTCCAGATTGAGAGAAGGCCAGCCAGCGCAGGGAGCAGGTCGCTGCACCAAAATGCCCCCTGGCATATCCAGGTTGCCCACTAGAGCGTTAAGGCAATGGATGGCCATGCCGTTGTAGATGCCGGCTATCCCAGCGTGGCGTGCCCCTTTCTTAGCCGCGGCTACCGCTTTAGGCCGGTTGGCCGCGAACTCGCCGGCGATCCGCATGATGGTGGAGACCGGCACATCGGTTATCTCTGAAACCCGGGAGGGGGGGTACTCCTCCAGCACTAGAGTCTTGAACCCCTTGTGGGTCTCACCCGTCTCGGGGTCCTCGAAATCCTCGAAGCCGAAAGTGTAGTTAGTCACGAACTCCTCATCGTACATCCGGCTTTGGATCATCACATTAGCCATGCCCAAGGCTAGAGCTGCATCGGTCCCTGGCTTTATAGGTATCCACTCGTCGGATTTGGCGGCGGTGACCGAGAGGCGGGGGTCGATGGTCACGATCTTGCCCCGAATGGGACGGCCACGTCGCATATGCCCATAGGTGGAGAGGTGTCTGACGGTGGGGTGCCAGGCCTCCAAAAGGCTGGCCCCGAAACTGAGCAGATAGTTGGTGTTGTCCAAGTCGTAAACCAGAAGGTCGTTGATCCCTTGGGTTAGAAGGTTAGCCGTCTTCTCCGCCTGAACGCTGAGGCTCTCATTGGAGATGGTGTTTGGCGAGCCGTAAGCCTTCATAAACCGCCGGATGAGGGGAGCCATCTGGCCCCGGGTACGGCCGTACATGAAAGCCACGGTGTGAGGTTCGCCTCGCTTTCTGATCTCCTGCAGCCGAGTCACCACTTCTCCTATCGCTTCCTCCCAACTTATCGATTCCCACTGGCCGGAACCTCGCTCTCCCACCCGGCGCAAGGGACCACGGATCCGGTCCGGGTCGTAGAGGAGATAAAGCGCTGCCTGTCCCTTGGGACAGAGAAGCCCTTCATTTAGGGGATGCATGGGGTTCCCTTCGATCTTCACCGCTCTTCCCCCTACCACCCGCACTAGGATCCCACAGCCAGCGGGACATTGTAGACATACGCTGGGGACGAACTTCTCCTCCCCTCCTTCTGGTTTTGGAAGCGGTGCCCGGTCCCAGCCGAAGAGTTGCTCTCGAATCACCTTGCTCAAGCCAGCAAAGGTGACCATCGCCGCTCCCGTTATCTGCATGAACTGACGACGATTTACACGCATAGGGGATCCCTTCCAGAGTGATGAAGATGGGTCGAGGCTGTGAGCCCCGCCAGGAGGTGGTGGCTCAGTCGGTGCAACTGGACACCACCTCTTGAGTAGGTATGGGGGTGCTTTCGATGCAGCTGAACAACACCTCTTGAGTAGGTATGGGGGTGACTTGGCCCTCGCCGGGAGTGGGGGTTGGCTCCTCTACTTCTGGCACGTAGTCCGGCCGCCCAGCGGCCACCCAGGCCTGTCCCCGTGCCGTCCTAGGGCCGCCCCCAGCCGGATTCACGTGGCAGGTACCGCAGGGCTCTCCCGTCCGCTCCGAATACTCAGGGTAGGCCTGCGTATTTGCCGCCAAAAATACACCTAGCACTACCGCCAGGTGTAGGATCACTATCAATATATGGCGACGTTTGATCCTCATCTCTCCTTCCTCTCGCTAGGACAGGGTTCGATATCCGCTTTTACTTGATGGCTCTGACGAAAGTTAGCCTCTGATAACCCCTCGTGCCACCGTGACCAGGATAAAGCCTAGGAAGCTGACCGCGATGATGAGGCCCATGATCAGAACGGCCTGCATCTCATAGGAAGCCATCGGTCCCGGATCTTGGAGATCCCGCTGCACTTGGGCGCTGAGTTCCCTGGCCTCCGCTGTTTTCCCCTGGATCAAATCGATCTTTACCGCGTGCTGTAGGACTCGCGCCTCCATAAGGCGGGTCTCCGCTTGGCGTAACCTATGTTCCTCCTCATCCACGTTACGTTCATTCAGCCGCGCGGCATCGACCAGGGCCCTGGCCTCGGCCACCGAACTGGCAGCGGAGGAGATCTCCTCATAGATGGTAGAGACGATCTCTCCCTCCGGAGAGCCAGAGGCGTGGCACTGGCCACAATGGTTCGCCTCATCGCCCAAGAGCATCCTTTCGTCAGCCTCCTGAACATCGTACCGGCCGTGGCAGGTGATACAGGTAGGAGCTGCGAGGTTGCCCGCCACGCCCGATCGGTGGCCTCCTGAGAGATACGCCTCCTCGGCCTGGGGATGACACTCTGCCCCGCAAACATCTAAGAGTTCCCCCAGTCCAGGCAAAGAAGGTCCATGGATACCGTGACAGGTGGCGCAATTGGGAGCCCGAAGGTTATGCTCTCTCAAAAGTGCGATACCGTGCACACTCTGGCGGAACGATTCGTACTGGTGGGTGTCGATGCCATAAGGCTCCATCAGTTTGGAGTCAGAGTGGCACTGGGCACAGGTCTGTGGAAGGTTCAAGGGGTAGACGGTGGAGTTGGGGGATTGCGCCTCCAGGATCCTGTGGCCGCCATGGCAATCATAGCAGGTGGCTACATTCTCATCCCCCTCAGCCAGAAGCTGGCCATGCTTGCTCTCCTCCGAGTACTCCTTCAACTGGTTGGTAGGCAAACCGTAGGGTGCCATCCTCTCTGGATCGGCGTGGCAGTCTCCACACAGTTGAGGGATCTCGCTTTTGGCTGGCACGCCGATGAAGCCGGCTTGGGGCGACATCGCTTCTTCAGGGGTAGAGGCTTGAGGATCGCCGCCGTGACAATCAGCGCAGGCGACGTCGTGCCTGGCATGGACGCTACCCTGCCACTCCTGAGCGACCAAGGCATACCTTCCACCCAAGGTAAGGTGACAATTTAGGCAGCCATTCTCTTCTTGCCTCCCGGAGGAATCGCTCGGCTCAGCCTGCGTAGCCCAGGGCACGGCCAAGGCCAGAAGTAGGAGAAAAGGCACCATCTGAAACCTCTTTTGTAGCACCATCGCTAACTCCTTATAGCCCCCGTATCACCTCCAAGAGATCCTCGGCCTTCCTCACTCGCCTCTGCCGACCGTGATAGACGCTGATCTCGTTCTCCGTCAGGCTGAGGCCGATCATCATGCTTCCTGGGCTTTCTCGCGAGAGGTAAGGGAGAATGCTGCCCGGTAGAACGCCCTCCGCTCCGGTCTCCACCACTACGATTTCGGGCTTAAGTAGCCTGATAGCCTCCATGGCTCGAGGCTCATCGGTCTCCACGCCTACCACATCGAACTCCTCCTCTCCACTGAGGAGGGTTCGCAAAGCCTGCGCGAAGAGAAGATGCCTGCATAAGACCAAGATCCGGCGGGTTTCCACCTGCCCTCCAACGGTTTAAGACACCTTGATTTTAAGGCTTAATCCTCTTCCCGTCTATGAGTCATTGTGCCTGTTTTCACAAGGAAAAGGAGCTATCTTCGGATAGCTCCAATCTTCACAATTCGTCCTTTTCTCTAGTTCGAAAGAACTATCTTATTCTAGTTCGGAGGTACTAGTACCTACTTGGTGGAGCCGGAGGGGTCGACTAACCCCTCTCGTACCGCATAGGCTGCAGCCTGCACTCGGTTTTTCAAGTGGAGTTTGGCCAGGATATTGCGCAGGTGGTTCTTCACCGTGCTCTCCGTCACGCAGAGGGAGTCGGCGATCTCCTTGTTGGTCTTCCCCTTCACTACCAGTTGCAGTACCTCCATCTCGCGGGGGGTTATGTTGTTAGCCGGGCCTATCGCCTCTAACTGCGCCTGAGCCAAGGAACTGAACTCCCTCAGGATCTTGGCCGCCATAAGGGGCGAGAGGGGAGCCTCTCCCCGAAAGACCCCTCTGCACAGCCTGAAGAGTTGCTCTGGCTCTAGATCTTTAAGTAGATACCCATCGGCCCCGCTTCTAATGGCTTCGAAAAGATCGCTGTCTCGCTCAGAAACCGTGAGCATAACTATCTTCACATAGGGCATCTCATCCTTTATGGCTCGAGTAGCCTCCCGACCGCTAACCTCTGGCAGGGCGATATCCATGAGGATGAGATCGGGCATCAACTCCCTGGCCTTCTTCAGGGCCTCTCGTCCATCCCCTGCCTCCCCCACCACCTCCAGGTCCTCCTGGGAAGCGATAAGGTTAGCGATCCCCTTTCGAAACAGGATATGATCGTCAACTAAAAGTATCCGAATCGGTTCCATCATCTCCTCCTCTCCTCCAAGGGAATCTTGACCACCAAGTTCGTACCCTCGCCCGGGGCGGAGTAGATCTCTATCCTCCCCTTCAGGCTCTCGGCCCTCTCTCTCATTATATCTAAGCCGTAATGTCGATCTTTGTGCCTCTTCACCTGATGGGTATCGAACCCTTGTCCATTATCCTCTATGGCTAGGAGGATAGAATTGCCTTCTTTCGCTAGTTTAACCCAGACGGTGGTGGCTTGAGCATGTTTCCTCACGTTGGAGAGCGCCTCCTGAACGATGCGTATAAGTTGAACCGCCTGAGGGGTAGTGGGCCTGATCTCCTCCCCCAGGCCCGAGACAAAGCGGGCCTCCATCCGGTTCTGGAGTCCGAACTCCTCCACATACTCTTCCAAGGCAGAAACGAAGTCCGCTCCTTTCGAGATAACCATTTTGAGATCGGCGATCGCCTCTCTAGCATCGGCGTACGCTTCTTCTGCCGTTCTCTCTATCTCCGCCAAGGCCAACCTGCCCTCTTCCACCTGCCCTGAGGAGATCTGTTGCCCAGCGATCTGGAGGCGCAGCCGAAGGTAACCCAAGGTCTGGGCGAGCCCATCATGCATCTCTCGGGCCAGCCTCTCCCTCTCCTCCAGGATAGCCACCTCTTGCACCTCTTGGTAGAGCCTGGCGTTTTCTATGGCGATGGCAGCCTGCGCCGCAACACCCCTAAGGAGGTTGTGATCTTGCGTAGTGAATGGTCGGTCATGCGCCTTGCTCTCCAGGCCCAGGGCTCCGATGATTCTGCCCCGAGAGGATATGGGCGCTATGATAAGGTCTGCCTGCTCCTCCCTCTCCTCTCCCCCATCAAGGAAACTTTGCACCTTTCGGATGAGTTGTGTGGAGGGTGAGCCGTGGAGGGCTTGCTCCCTCAAACCTTCAGCCGTCCCCTCGGCTATCACGGCGATGCCGGCGCGGGCTTCCACCGCCCTGGCTGTTTCGCTCACCATCCTTCTTAGAAGAGGCTCTATCTCCAGTTCCGCGCTCATGGCACGGGTTATCTCGTAAAGGAGTTGAAGGTGCCTCGTCCTCTCTCGAACCTCCTCTTCCATCCCCTTGTACAATTGAGCGTTTTCGATGGCTATCCCTAGCTGTTTGCCGATAGCCTCCAGTAACTCGATATCCTCACTTCCGAAATGATCGCACTCCTTGCTCTGTAAGGTCATGACTCCCAGAACCCTCTCCCTGGAGGTCAAAGGGACGAGAACGAGAGAAAGGTAGCCTCCCTGTTCGCAAGCGGTTCCAGTGAGCCTCTGGTCGGAGCGAAGATCGGGCACTACTATCGTCTCCCCGGAGCGAGCCGCCAGCCCGCATAGGCATTCATCCTGCTCTAGCCCTCTCTCCTCCCCCTCCACAAACTCCTCGGTTAGTCCGAGGTGGGTTTGCAAAACCAGTCTCTTCTGGCCATCGTCGATGAGCCAGATCAGACCGGCGTCTAGTTTCAACAACTCAAGAACCTTACTCAGTCCGGCGTCTAACATCTCCCCCAGGTCGAGGGATCGGTTGACAGTGGCGGCTATGCTATTCAAGGCCAGGAGCCTTTGGGTCTGCTTCCGTAACTCCTCCGTCCTCCTATATACCTTTCTCTCTAACCTGGCTTTCTCCTTAAGTCCGTCGGCCATCTCGTTGAAGGCTAAAGCCAACTCGCCCAACTCATCCTCATCCCCCACGGGTGCTCTCTGCTCCAAGTCGCCACTGCTAAGGCGACGGACGGTGTCTGCCATGGCTTCGATCCTGTTCACCACTGTGCTGCTCATCATAAAGTTCACGGTGGCCGCCACAGCCACTATCATGCCCAGGGAGAGAAGGAGGTTCTCCCTTAGATCGGCTGCCAGCTGGGCGTTCAGGGAGGTCATGGAGAGATCGGTGATCAAGACCCCATTAATCGAGGCCTGAGGGTCATGGCAACCATGACACTGTTCCTCATTAGCGATGGGGTTCACGTTGCGAAGGAACTGCTCCCCCGTCTCGGCGACGAAGACCGCGCTTTGGCTGCGGTTCTCTGGCTCTACACGGTGGCAGATCTGACAGGTGGGATCACTTAGCACCAATACCTCCCCCACCCTTCGACCTTGGGGAGAGACCTTAATCTCCCCTCGTTTGTCGATGAGCAGAAGCTCTCCTATATCCTCCTGAGTAGCGGCGATCTCATCGACCGTCTCTTGCATGCTCTCTAGATCACGCCTCAACATGGCCCGCCTCAGACTGCTCTCTATCACCTCACCCACTTGAATCGCTGACCCCTCTAGATCGTGGATCATCGCTTGCCGGTGGTTGAGAAATTGTAAGAGCGAGAAGAGGCCCGCTATCAAAAGCACTGAGATGACCACGCTCATGGTGATCTTGAGCCGAAGGCTCTTGCTGAACCGTTTCCCTTTCACTTGTCAACCTAGAGGGTGCTATCCTGAGCCCTAAGAACCTACACCAACAAGAGAAGCCGGCCTGTTGCAGAAGTAGTAGTGGGGACGAAGGGATCTCCAAGATTATGATTTCACATTAGGCCCAGAAAGTCAAGAAACTCAAAGGGTCTTAAACTTCGCTGATCGGGGCTAGGCTTAACGATGGAGTTCTCAGGCCGAGTCACAAAATGGAGCGCGGGAGACCCTTTTCCTTGTACAGCTTCTCTGCCCAGGCCAAATAGAGCACATCGGGAGGGTTTTTCCTCCCGATGTTTTTGGGATGTTGCGAGCGGGAGCGACGGGATTCGAACCCGCGATCTCCTGCTTGACAGGCAGGTATGTTAGGCCAGCTACACCACGCCCCCACACAGATTATAATAATACCATAATTTATTCCCCATCGTCAAATTATCGCCAGTAGAAGACCCACGTCTCGCTGGTGGGGCTTATGTTCTCCCCGCTGGTAGTTCCATCAGGGTTCACTATCTTCCGCACCACGGTCACATCCCACTGGAAGGCGCGCTCCTGTTTGTGTGCTTTCTCGTAGCAGTCCTCCTGAGACACACGCCAGGCCGTTTCTTTCACCCAGGCAGCACAGTACCCAGTTCCTCCCTCTGGCCGCACAAATCGCACACTCACTCCGTATAACTCATCCTCAGCCAGGGCTCCCACGGAGTCCCATCTTAGCCAAATCGCGTCACCACTGGAAAATGGTAAATTACCTTGGGGATCGTCTGGGGGCTCGAGGAGGCGTGGAGCCTCGTACTTGAAGGCCGGGGTTTCCGTCGGCGTTGGGGTAGGTGTGCTGGTGGGCGGCGCAAGGGTCGGTGTGGCTGTGGGGAGAGTCGTTTCGGTAGGTGTGGCCGTGGCGGTGGGGGTGGGTGGGACAGGGGTAGGCGTTGAGGTCAAAGTAGGGGTTGGTGCTATCGGCCTCCTAGTCGGCGTAGGAGTGGATGATTCAGGTGTGGCTGTAGGAGGAAGGAAGATCTCCGCCGGGGTGGGGGAAGCGATGGGAACGAGGACCGGGAGGGAGAAGGATGGGAGGTTCAAGGGAAGGAAGAAGATAGCCAAGGCTGCGATGGCCAGCACCGCTCCGCTCACGCCTAGTATGAGCCACCAGGAGACCTTTCTTCTCCCCAATGCATAACCGCAATGGGGGCAGAGGCTGAGCCCCGCTCTGACCTTCTCCTTACAGTAAGGGCAGCGGGTTACCCCACGCTTGAGCCGGAGGCCGCAATGAGGACAGACCTCAGTCTCCATAGGAACCTGAGCCCCGCACCACCGGCAGATCATCTTTATGAACCCTTAGCCAAAAGCATATAGATGCCGAAGAGTATGAAGAGACCTCCCGCGGCGAACCTCACATAAGCCTCGGGAACGAATCTCGCGATCAGGCCGCCGAAGGCGACTCCTACGAGGGTGAGGAGGCCGAAGCCGGCCATAGCCCCCACGAAGACGGCCAAGGGGGAGTGGGAGCGAGCGGCCATGGCCATGGCTGCCAGTTGCGTCTTGTCGCCCAGTTCAGCCAAGAAAATGAGACCGAAGGTGCTGACGAATATCTTCCAATCCATAGCCTCCCTCCTCACGAAGATCGGACCGGTACACTTCATCGCCATGTTAGGCGGCTCACCTGTACTATGTCCGCCCATCGGGAAAGCTCAGTCGCCGCGCGGCTTTTGCAACGTCAGGCGCGCAAAAAGACAACCCACAAATGCAATGACCGCCTCAAGAGCCGCTCGATAGCGCGGTTGGCTTCATGCGAGGTTAGGTTGCCCATCATGTCGCTTGATGTGGGTTCTTTATCCACTTCACAATCTGTGCAAGGATCTCCTCAGGAGGGAGCGTATGCCCGCCATCGAAATCACGAAATGTGACGTCATACCCATGTTTCAAGAGAATATCTCTCGATCTAGTCCCCAGTTCATACGGTACTTGATCATCTTTTCCATGAGTCATGAACACTCGGAGTTCTCCGGCATCTTGAATGAATTCTTCTGCCAGCCAAGCAGGATTGAATGGGCCGGCGAAGGGATTGACCAGAGGAGCCAGTAGGCCAGGACCACTCAAGCAGATTATGCCTCTAAAGACACGGTGATGTTTGATGCCAGTAAGATAGGCAAGAATTGCTCCCTGGGAAAACCCCATCAGATAAACCTCGTCAATGTCGTGCCGTCTGGCCAAATCCTGAACTATACT
>JBHIDN010000006.1:0-13372 GCA_046760125.1 Anaerolineae bacterium | reverse complement strand
TGGGCTTCGGAGGAGGGCGTGCGGGAGTTCTTTGTGCAACTCTACGCTGAATTCTTTGAGGCCCTGGGGCTCCCGCAACCACAGGAGTTGGCTGCCGCCGTCTATCAAAGGGCACAGCACCCCGAGAATTGGTCTCCCTTTCCCGAGGTGATGGGGCTTTTGGCGGAACTGAAGGAGCGGGGGCTGATCCTGGGCGTGGTCTCGGACTGGGGGGATTGGCTGCCCGATTTGCTTTTGAGCCTGGGGTTGGCTCGTTATCTCGACTTCGTGATCGTATCCGCTGTGGTGGGGGCCACTAAGTCCACGCCTCATATCTTCCAGTTGGCCCTACAGCGGGCAGGGGTGCGACCCCACGAAGCCCTCTGCGTGGGGGATACTTACCATACTGATATATTGGGTGCCCGGGCCGCGGGCCTCAGCCCGATACTTCTGGATCGCTCCGGTTCCGCGCCTACTACCGTTGACTGTCCGGTGATTGGGAGTCTGGAGGAGATCTGGGAGTTTCTCTGACCAGTGGCCACGCTGCTGCGTTTTCTGAAGATCAAAGTAGAAAGGTGAAGGATAGTGGACCAACGACGCATAGAGAAAGCGGTGAGAGAGATCATCGAGGCCTTGGGGGAAGACCCTAAGCGGGAGGGGTTGGTCGAAACCCCTCGCCGCATCGCTGAGGCCTATGAGGAGATATTCTCCGGGCTGACGGAGGAGCCCCTTGAGGTCTTGACCGTGGGCTTCTCCCAGCCCCAGAACCAGGAGATGGTGGTCTTAAGGGATATCCCCTTCTATTCTGTTTGTGAGCACCATTTTCTACCCTTTCACGGGGTGGCTCACGTGGGGTATATCCCCGTGGATAGGGTGGTGGGGATCAGCAAGTTGGCCAGGGTGGTGGAGATCCTGGCTCGCCGTCCCCAGATGCAGGAGAGGCTCACCAGCCAGATAGCGGATACCATCATGGAGGGGCTTCGACCCCGGGGAGTGGGGGTGGTGATCGAAGCGGAACACCTCTGTATCACCATGCGAGGTATCAGGAAGCCGGGTAGCCGCTTGGTTACCTCCGCCACGCGGGGCATCTTCCGCACCAGGGCCGAGACCAGAGCGGAGTTCTTCTCCATTATAGGGGAGCATCGGGTATGAGTTTTAACCTCCGCTTCTTGAACCTGGATACCCCTGAAAGGCTCCGGGTGGAGATGACAAAGATCGGGGCCCATCCCGGGGGGATCAAGATCATGCTCCCCAAGGGGCTCTTCTACGCCGTAAAGTTGGAAGGGGTGAAATTCGCCGCGGCCAATATCATCAAACAGGAGATGCTCTCCCTGGGGGGTGAAGCGGCCCTGCCCGGGGATATATACTTTGGTGAGAGGGAGACGAGCGACATATTGCTTCTGGGCACCCAGCGTCACTACGAGGGGCTGATCAAGAAACTCCGTGGCCAACCTCTAAAGAGCCTCGTGGCCATCGCTGCCGAACTTCAACAGGGGCTAGCCCGCTACCTGGGGGAGAGGAGTCCCCTCACCATGGGGGATACGACCTTTCACTGGGGAAAGAGGACCTATATCATGGGTATCCTCAACCTGACCCCCGATTCTTTCTCTGGCGATGGTCTCTTCGGTGATGTCGATAAAGCGGTGGCTCGAGCCCAGGAGTTCGTCTCCCAGGGGGCCGACATCATCGATGTGGGGGGGGAATCGACCAGGCCGGGTTCCGAACCCCTCCCCGCCGAGGAGGAGATGAGGCGAGTCCTCCCCACCATCGAGAGGTTAGCCGGTAAGATCGATGTCCCCATCTCCATTGACACCTATAAGGCGGAGGTGGCAGAAGAGGCCCTTTCCGCTGGCGCCAGCATGGTCAATGACGTTTGGGGCTTGCGGATGGATCCGGGTATGGCCGCTCTGGTTGCCAAGTGGCAGGTTCCGGTGATCATCATGCATAACCGGAGCCGACTCAAAGACGCCGTTCAGACGGAGAGGTTGGGGGGACGTTACCTGGGAGTCGAGTATCGAGATCTCATGGCCGACATAATCCAGGAGTTGAGGGAGAGCATAAAGTTGGCCCTGGAAGCGGGGGTGGATCGGGCTCGGATAATCGTCGACCCCGGCATCGGCTTTGGGAAGACGGTGGAACAGAATCTGGAACTCCTTTTCAATCTGGCGGAATTTAAAGTCTTAGGCCACCCCATCCTGGTGGGCCCCTCTCGCAAATCGTTTATCGGTTATACCCTCGATCTTCCGCCGGAGGAGCGGCTTGAAGGGACAGCGGCGGCGGTGGCTTTGGCCATCGCTTGGGGAGCGGACATAGTCCGCGTCCACGATGTGAGGGAGATGGCTCGAGTGGCCCGCATGACCGACGCGGTGGTGAGAAGGGAGGCAGCGGCCTCGAAGGCCAAGCCCATCTGAGGAGTACGATGTCCTTATCCTTATCCTTACAGGATCCCGAGGGACAGGATCCCGTGGAATACGAAAAGACTACGTTGGATAATGGCCTACGCATCTTGAGTTCGAGTATGCCCCATACCCACTCGGTGAGCATCGGCTTCTTCATCGGCGTGGGCTCCCGCTTCGAGGATGAGGAGGAGAACGGCATCTCTCATTTCCTGGAGCATATGCTCTTCAAGGGGACGGAGAAGCGGCCCACGGCCAGGGAGATCGCCGTGACCATCGAAGGGGTGGGCGGGGCCATCAACGCCACTACGGGGCGGGAACTCACCACCTACTGGGTCAAGGTCCCTCAAGAGCACCTGGCTTTGGCTATCGATGTCCTGGTAGATATGTTGCAGCGCTCCAAATTGGAGAAGGAGGAGATCGAGAGGGAGCGGCGGGTGATCATAGAGGAGATCAATATGATGCTCGATTTCCCCGCCGATTGGGTCCACCTCCTGCTCAATCAACTGGTCTGGCCGGGTCACCCTCTAGGGCGTGATGTGACCGGCACCAAGGAGAGCGTAGGCAAGATAGATAGGGAAAGGATGTTCCGCTATCTGGCCCGCCACTATCATCCTGCCAATACGGTAGTTAGCGTAGCGGGTCGGATAGAGCATCAAGAGGTGGTCGAGGAGTTATCCTCGGCTTTGGAGAGTTGGCCCTGCAAGGAAAGGGAGAGTTATCTCCCTGTGGAAGAGGCTCAGTGCGAGCCGCGAGTCTGTCTAGGCTATAGGGAGACGGAGCAGGCTCACCTAGCCCTCAGCCTTCAGGGGATACCCCGCTCTCACCCTGATCGGTTCAATCTGCAGCTCCTCAACACCGTCTTGGGTCAAGGGATGAGTTCTCGGCTTTTCGTGGAGGTGAGAGAGAAGCGAGGGTTAGCCTATAGCATCAGTTCATATGTAAACTACCTCCACGATGCAGGGAGGCTCGGCGTCTCGGCAGGCGTTGACCCCCGGCGGATCGAGGCTGCCCTGGAGGCGATCTTAGGGGAACTGGACAGATTGCGGCGGGAGCCCGTGCCCGCTGAGGAGTTGAAGAAAGCCCAAGAGTTCTTGAAGGGGCGTCTCCTTCTCCAGATGGAGGACTCCTTCGCTGTGGCCTCTTGGTTGGGGAGGCAGGAGATATTGGAGGATAGGGTCCTCACTGTGGACGAGGTCCTCGCGGCCATAGATGCTATTACCGCGGAGGATATCCAGCGGGTGGCTAGTGAGCGGTTCCGAGAGGAGAGCCTTAATCTGGCTGTGGTAGGCCCCTTCCGAGAGGAGGAAGGACTGAGGAGCCTGCTTAGGCTCTAAAGAGTGGGGGCGTACCTCTCCTCGTTTTATCGCTTTTTTGTTTCCCGATTCCCTGCTTTCGCTTAGATCACGGTGCTGGGCTTTTGCACCGTGAGTCGTTTCCCCCAGGCTTTAACCTTCGTTAGGCAGAGAGGAAACCTTCCTGATATAGGCCGATGGCTCCCCTCTTGAACCTTAGTTCGTTTTGTGGACCGAGGTGAAGGGTGCTAGAATCTGCCATAGATGGTGAAACTTAAGCCCCTTCTTAGAATACGGCTCCTTATCCTTCTCTTGGGTCTACTTTTCCTTTTGAGAGGAGACGGCCTCTCCCCCCGCGACTTTTGGGGATACCAGGTCGACCCCTTCGTTGGTCCCTATCTTTTCGATTGGTGGGACTATGAGACGAGAACTATCCTCCAGAAACTGCCCCCGATAGGGGGGGCAAAGGGGCTTGCTGGCGAGGATATGGTGCAGGAGGTGAGGGGTTATTTCACTCTGGTGGCCGAGATAGACCGCTTAAGTAGGGCTATCCAAGAGGCTAGAGCGAGGGGAGAGAGTGCTGATGAGATAGCACTCTTAGAAGAGGAACGGGAAGCCTGGGAAAGAGAACGCCAGAGGTCCGAGGATCTGGTGGAGGATATCCTCCGGTGGCAGGTGGAGGAGATCCTCATCGAGGAGGGGATAGCCTTCGATTTACCCCTGCTAGGAAGGCAGGTCTTTCCACCTGTGGAGTTCGAGTTTCAAGGTTCCCCCCTTTTGCTCGTCATCTCTCGCCGGGACAGGATAGAGACCCTGGACCGGATCTCCCTGGTACCGACGTTGAGGCTGGCGGAGGTAGAAGAATTGGAGCGCCGAACCGATGAGTTGGGGGTCTCCTCGCTGGTGGTCCCCACGGGAGGGATGGGCTCCTATCCTCCCATCATCCCCGAGACGAGCCCCCTTCCCTCCGTCATAGGGGGCGTCATCCACGAGTGGGTGCACAACTACCTCTATTTCTACCCCCTGGGTCAACATTACAGCGACAGCCAAGAACTGATCACTATGAACGAGACGGTAGCCAGCCTGGTGGAAGAGGAGTTGTCGTTACTCCTGGAAAAGAGATACTACCCGGAGATCTATGCCCAGCGTATGGAGGCTTCTGGAGAGGCCGAGGAAAGAGTAGAGCCCGGGGAGTTCGATTTCAACGCCTTTATGCGGGAGACGCGCTTAAAGGTGGACGAACTTTTGGCTGCGGGAAAGATAGAGGAGGCGGAGACCTATATGGAGGAGAGGAGAAAGGAGTTGGTGGAGAAGGGGTACTATATCCGGAAGTTAAATCAGGCCTATTTCGCCTTCCACGGCTCCTACGCCGCGGCTCCCACCTCGGTCAGTCCCATAGGGGGACAGATGAAAGAGTTGCGGAAAAGGAGCCCTAGCCTGGCTCATTTCTTGAGAACCGTGGCCCAGATGAAGAGTTACCAGGACCTCCTGGACGCGCTGGCTGGTTCGCCTTAACCTATGGTGTGTTGTCCTCCTCGTCGGAGTATTCCACCAGTTTGTAGCCCTCTCCTGGGGACGAGAGAAGGGCTTTCACTTTGAGTTCCGCCTCGTCCAGGAGTTGACCACAATAGTTAACCAGTTTCATCCCCCTCTCGAAGAGGGCCATCGACTCCTGGAGGGTTAACTCTCCCTCTTCTAGCCTTTGTACCGTGTTCTCTAACTCCTGGAAAGCCTCCTCGAAGGAAAGTTGCTCCTCGCTCATAACCTCTCCTAATCTACCGTGCCTTCGAACTGACCGTCGGTGACCTGCACGCCGATGCGATCTCCCTTGGCTACCTGGGTTACGCTTTTCACCACCGCCCCACTATCTACTCTTCTGGTGATGGAGTACCCCCGCTCCAGCGTGGCTCTGGGGTTCAGACTCGTGAGTTGTAAGGTGCGACTCCGTATCCGTTCCCTTTGGAGCGCTATATTCTGCTCTACCTGTGACAGAGCCTGGCGGCCCAAATCATCGACTCGCAACCGATACCTCTCCAAAACCGCTCTGGGAGATAGTCGATGTAGGCTTTCTTTGGTATGGCGGAGATCCTCCCTCTCTCTGGCCATCTGCCTCTGTATAGATTCGGCTAGCCTTCCTCTCTGGCGCTGGAGGGTGGCCTTATACTCTTGGGCGTCGGGGACGGCGGCGGCAGCGGCAGCGGTGGGAGTGGGGGCCCGGAGGTCGGCTACGAAGTCGGCGATGGTGAAATCGATCTCGTGGCCCACGCCGCTGATCACCGGCACCTGGGAATCATAGATAGCCCTGGCTACCAGTTCCTCGTTGAAGGCCCAAAGTTCCTCTAGGGAGCCGCCGCCCCGAGCGACGATTATAAGATCCACATCTGTCTCTTGGTTGAGGGCCCTGATGGCATCCGCTATCTCGCACGGGGCTTCGGGGCCTTGGACCAAGGCTGGAGCCAGTATCACCTCTGCGAGAGGGTAGCGCCTCTCTAGGACATGGAGGATGTCCCGCCAAGCGGCCGCTTGAGGAGAGGTGACCACACCTATGGCGCGGGGAAAGGGAGGTATAGGTCGCTTCCGCTCGGGGGCGAAGAGTCCCTCCCTCTCTAGCCGATCCTTGAGGGCTAGGAACTGGAGGTAGAGAGTGCCCACGCCAGCCGGTTGGACGGAATCGACGTAGAACTGGTAGGCCCCTTGTATCTCGTAGATCGAGACCCGGCCGTGGAGGATGAAAGCCAGGCCATCAGTGGGAAGGTGGG
Source organism: Anaerolineae bacterium (assembly GCA_046760125.1). GTDB lineage: Bacteria > Chloroflexota > Anaerolineae > UBA7937 > UBA7937 > UBA7937. Next base: position 6,943 of record JBHIDN010000006.1, on the reverse strand, counting down.
CCTGCTCCTCCGCGACATACCGCCAGAGGATACATCGGATGCTGGCCTCTTCATCCTTGAGAGTGAAATAGATGTGCCCCGCCGTGGAGCGGGAGAAGTTGGAAACCTCGCCTCGGATCCAGAGGTCTCGAAGGAGAAGATCTGACTCCAACAGATCCTTTATGTACCTGGTCACCTCAGAGACGGTGAGAACCGCAGGCTCCAGTTCCCTGTTGAGATCCATACTTACCCGATTATATACTCTCCTCTACTCCCAGTCAAAGGCAGAGAACTCCCTCGTCCATAGTTGCCAAGGAAGGATGAACGTGATATGATGGTTGTGTTCAAAAGGGTCCTTAGCCGATGAAGTTGATATGGGGGACCCTTCATTAAGATTAAGGAGGTGGAGTTATGGCTGTGGTGAAGGTGATAGAGTTAATCGGCGCTTCTCCCAACAGTTGGGAGGAGGCGACGCGGAACGCGGTGGCCAAGGCGGCGAAGACGGTAAGAAATATAGTGGGTGTGGAGTTGGTCAGTCAGACGGCGGTTGTCGAGGATGGCCGCATCACCCAGTATAGGGCTGATGTCAAGATCGCCTTCGTCGTCGAGGAAGTGACAGAGGGGTAACCTCAATTCCTTTTTCCACAAATCCATCCCTTGGAAAGAGATGCTTGAGCGATTGAAGTGGGCGAGGGAGGAGCATGGCGATTTCTTGCTCTTGGCCCTGCTTTTCGTTGCTTTCCGTCTCTTCTCTCTTCTCCTTTCCCGCCCTGGGGGTTTCATACTGGAGTGGTCGGGCTACTATATACCCCAACAAGGGTTCATTCACTTGTCCGACCGGGGCCTTTACCCTTTTCTCCATTACTGGATGGAGTACCCTCCCCTTTACCCTTGGGTGGCAGTTCTTGCCTATCGGGTCTCTTTGCTGATTCCGCCCTGGGTGGATCCTAGGCTTTGGTTTAACCTCATCTTCGGAGCGATATTGCTCCTCTTCGAGATAGGGAACTTCATCCTCGTCTACGCCTTGGCCCAAAAGTTGTATGGCCAAAGGCGGGCTATACGGTGCGCTTGGTTTTATGCTCTTCTGTTCGTCCCTCTCTTCACCTTGATGGGTTGGTTCGACAGTTTCTCTCTTTTCTTTCTGCTCTTGGGTTTGTATTTTGTAATCAGCAGGCGAGCAGCCCTTTCTGGGCTGGCTACCGGCGTGGGTTTTATGATAAAGCCCTTCCCCCTTTTGGTGGCCCCTCTCGCTCTTCGGGCCCTGCCCAAAACCTCTCAGAAAGTGATCTATGTGGGCATCGCTTTCCTGGCGGCGTTCTTTATCGCCACCCCTTTTCTCCTGATCAACGCCCCTCTCCTTATGGCCTCCTTCGTGAACATGGCCATCCGTTCCCCCTGGGAGAGCGTCTGGGCTCTCATGGAGGGGTTCTATGGCGGTGGGGCTACGGTTCCCCTCAGCGACCGGTTCGACCCCCGGATGGCAAAGGTGGCTGAATACCCCTCTACCTTGCCCTGGCTCTGGATAAGTTTGGCTTTCGCTCTCTTCTACCTCTTCATCTATACTCGACCCATCGACTGGAAGGATGGGCGGAAAGCCATCGCCTTTGCCGCCTTCACCCTCATAATTTTCCTCCTCTACTCCAAAGGTTGGAGCCCTCAATTCCTCATCTACCTGCTCCCTTTCGTAGTTCTCCTCCTGCCCAACTTACGGGGCGTGATCTATGCCCTCGTTCTCACTATTGTCAACTTCGTCGAATTCCCAGTAGCCTTGGTGATGCTGCCCGAGGAGCGTTGGCTTATGGCCACGGCGGTTCTATTCCGGACCGCGCTATTTATGGCCCTATCTCTAGAGTGTGGCTCGTTCCTCTTCCCCTCCCCCAGGTTGGAAAGGGTAACAAGGGGGACGCTCATAGCCTTCTCACTGGTCGCCCTCGTCGGGGGGCCCCTGGTGGGGTTGGGTGCTCTTAAGGCCTACCGCAGCCAAGCCCTGATTCAAGAGCCCTACGCCGAGGCCATATCCTTCCTGGCCTCCGAGCCCCCTGGAGCGATCCTCTTCACCGAGCGAAGCCTCTATCTGAGGTTCTATCCCTTCCTGGGGAGAGACAAGGGGCTGTACCTCCTAGAGGGTGGGGGACGATGGGACCAGAGGCTGCAAGGGGTCACGGAGGCCTATTCGTCGATCTGGGTGATCTATGCAGGTGGAGAGAAGGACCGAGAAGCTAACGCCGAGGTGGAGCGGTGGCTGAGTGAAAACGCCTTTCCGGTGGCTACTAAGTGGTTTCCCAACTGTCGTTTGAGCAGATATTCGATGGGTCTCCTGGGGCCACTTTACCCCCTGGAAGCCAACTTCGAAGGCCAGGCCCTCCTTATGGGCTATGCTTTGGGCCAAGAGATGCCGTCCGCCGGCCAGATGCTTCATCTAGAACTGAAATGGCGCGCCCTAACCTCTATGGAGACCGACTATACCGTCTTCGTCCACCTCCTCGATCCCTCCGGCCATCTGGTGAGCCAACACGACGGTCAGCCAGTAGGGGGCTTTGACCCTACCTCCTCCTGGGCACCAGGAGAGGAGGTAAGCGATCGCCACGGCTTACCTTTGGCTGTCCCCCCTGGTGACTATCAACTTCGGGTGGGGCTTTACGATGCCCAGACCGGAGAGAGGCTCCAGATCCTCGATGAGGAGGGAAGCCCAGAGGGTGAAGGGGTGCTCGTGGGAGCGGTGAAGGTGATGGGAAGGGGCGATAAGGAGCCATGAACGCACTCTCATCTAAGGGGTTCGTGCCCACGAAGGGGCTCTTTCATGCCCATCGTTCTCGCCTGGCCTGGGGAGTGCTTTGTGGCCTGGTCATCGCCTACCTGCTCATCTTCGGTTGGCTCTCCCTGCGCCGCCACGCCGCTCTCCTGACCGCCCTCGACCTCTGTATCTATGACCAGTCTGCCTGGAACACCCTCCATGGCCGAATATTGCGCTCCACAAGCGAGAGGGGGTATGAGATACTTCTCGCCGACCATGTGGAGCCTATCCTCCTACCCATATCTCTGCTCTACCTCCTCCATAGTCACCCTCAGACCTTGCTCCTATTACAGGCATTGGTCCTAGCCTTGGGTGCTTTGCCGCTCTTCGCCCTGGCCCGAGAGAGGTTAGGAGGCTACGGGGCGCCGTTGGCCTATTCCTTGGCCTACCTTCTCCTCCCGGCCATCGAATGGCCCAACCTCTTTCAATTCCACCCCGTGGCCCTGGTGCCCACCTTCCTCCTCTGCGCTTTCCTTTTTCTGGAGAGGAGGAGATGGGGGCTCTTCTTTACCTTCATCCTCTTGGCCATGGCTTGCAAGGAGGAGATATCAGGGCTCATCTTCCTGATGGGGCTCTATATCCTCTTCTGGCGGCGGGAAAGGGGGGTGGGTGGCCTGACCCTCTCCTTGGGCGCCCTTTGGTTCTACCTGGCTTGGTTCGTCATCATCGGCCATTTCAGCCCGGAGGGGGTCTCCATCTACTACGCTGAGCGTTACGCCTATTTGGGGGGTAATCTAAAAGAACTGGTGAGCACCATCATCAGCCAACCTGGTATGATCCTGCAGACGATAGTGACGGCGGAGAGGGTCGCTTACTTACGAGGCCTCCTAGCCCCTTTGGCTTTCACCTCCCTCCTAAGTCCGGAGATCTTGTTTCTATCTTTACCTTCCCTCGGTATCAACCTGTTGAGTGAGGCTTATTTCATGCACTCTGAAAGTGTGCTCCTCCACTACGCTGCTCCCATAGCACCCTTCGTGACCCTCTCCAGCATCTACGGGGTAGAGCGCCTCTCTCGATGGCTGAAGGGTAAGCGCGGCTTAAAGAAGGAGGCCTGGGTAAGCCTCCTTTCAGCCTTGATCCTCCTTTCTAGCCTTCTTTATCATCGCCGCTATGGGCTCTCACCCCTATCGGTGCGGTTTCTAGTGCCTCCGGTGGGGGCTCACGAGCGCGCGGCTGACGAGTTGGCTTCCCTCATCCCCTCGGAGGCGGTGGTGAGCGCTCCCGAGCACCTCGCCGCCCATACCAGCCAGCGGGAGACCATCTACCTATACCCTTACCTAGAGGGCGTAGATTATCTCCTTTTGGATACCATGCCCACTATCGCTCCTATTATCAGCCGGGATTTCTACTCTCGGGTATGGGAACTGGTGAAGGAGGAAGGGTTCGGCCTAGAGGCTAGCAAGGATGGCCTCCTCCTATTGAAGCGTGGGGCTTCCTACACCCACCTCTCGGACGATTTCTATGGCGCCTTCAGGGTGGATAGCCCTCATATCCAATACCCCCTGGGGGTGAGGTTCGGCGACTCCTTGGAACTCTTGGGCTTCGACCTGGTTTCTGAGAGCAACCTAAACCTTTACGTATACCTAGATCTATACTTAAGGCTCTCCAAGCCGGTGAGGCGAGAGCTTCGCCTCTTCACCTTTCTAGCCGATGAGGAGGGGGAGATCATTCCAGGCACCGATTCTGAACTGCCGGCTGCTATCTGGTATCCCACCAGTAAGTGGTCGATAGGTCAGGTGGTGAAAGTCCAGACCCCCCTTTGGCGGGTGGACGAGGTGGAGAGGCTCAGCGTGGCCTTAGGGGTGGTGGATGGGCCTAACCAGTGGGAACTGGAGAGCAGATTACCCCCCCAACTTCTGGATGGAGACACCTCTCTCTCCTTGCTCCATGGCGATACCCTACTCCACCTGGTGACCTTGCGCAGCGATGGGCTAAGAGTACGCATAGCGGAGGAAACGAGCCGCTAAGAAGCCCCTTTTGTCAGGGTATCTTTATCCCCGTTAAGGTGATCTCTTCCCCTATGATGTTCTCCCCTTCATCGATGATGGGCAGCCATTTCCAAACGCCGAAGGGATGAAGCCCGAGTTTTATCTGGTAGTGGCCCGACGGGGCTTCTCGGGGGATATAGAGCCGGTGTTGCGAGGGGATCGATTCCCCCTCCCTCCACCAATCGGTGGCGTAGCGGCCCGCGGAGGGGGAGCCGTCCTTAATGAGCAAAGGTTGGCCATTCTCATCGATGAGCTGGAGGAGAAGCCAATAATCGTGCTCTATATCTCTTAGTGCTTCCCAGTAAAGGGAGAGAAGGATGGTCTCCCCTGGCGATACCTCCTCTGCCCTTAGCTCGTAACCCAGGAGCCTGATCTCTTCTCCAAAATCGAGGTTCGTTCGGTGGCCTATTCGTTCCACTTCCGAAGGGGTGAGGGGACGAGGTGGGGCATAGAGAGGAGCGATATATCGGATGGGGGTGATAACCGCTAGAAGGAGCATTCCCACCCCTACCCCGTAGGCTAAGGTCAAGCCATGCTCTCTTGCGACCCATTGCCTCACTCCTAGGAAGAGGAAGATGAGGAGGGGCGATAGGGCGGGGTAGAGGAGCCTGGCCTGACCTGTTCCCAAGACCACGGTGGTCCAGCGCAGGAGGGCGAGAAAGACTAACAGGGTGTGCAAGCCCAGGAGGGAGAGCAAGAGAGGGATAGGTGGCTCAAATTCTCTTATTTTCAAGATCACCACCCCTAGCCCTCCCAGGGAGATGATAACCGCAAGGGCGAAAAGAGCATAGATCACGGTATCGAGTTCGATCCCTATCCAGGCTAACCAAAAGGAACGGTAGAGGCCAACTAAGAAGTCGAGCCACTCTTCCTTGCCCAATGGGCTTTCCCTAAGGGCGTTCAATCGCAAAACCTGTGTCCAGCCCAGGGGCTCGCCGTAGAGGGTTTGATTTCGCAGGAACCAAGGCCCGCTAACTAAGAGAAAGGCGATAAAGACGGCCCCGAATATCTTCGCTCCTTGCCTTAACCCCAAACGGCGCGCCAAGAGGAGGATGACCAAAAGCGTCGTGGGTATGAAAGCCAAGAGGCTCATCTTGGTGAGGACCCCCAGCCCCATAAGGAGTCCCAGAAGGAGAGAGGAAGGGAGTTTTCCCTTTCCTTTGATCAGTCTAACGATCAAGATGAGGGTCAGCGAGGAGAGCATGGTGGCCAAGTTGTCGTTGTTGGCCACACCACTGATGAAGAGGAATTGGGGGATAAAGGCGTTGAGGGTCGCGCTCCCTAGGGCTATCGATCGATCATGGGGGAATATCTCCCTGGCTAAAGTATAAGTGGCTGCTACGGTGACAGCCCCCATGATGAGCGAAAGGAGCCGCACCAGATGCCAGGCCAGGGCCCAGCCTCTATAGGGAAAAGATTCGGCGTTGGTATGTAAAAGGAGGTTCTGAGGGGCCTCCGGGTCGGTGAAGGAGAAGTCGGAGTTGGCTTTGATGACGAAATCATCGGTATCGATCCAGAAGGTGACCAGGGCCCCCAGGGCGTAGTAGAGGGGCGGCTGGAAGGCTTCATGCTCCTCATCTCCTATAGGGTATCCTCGCTTTTGGGCCACGTAGCGGATGAGGGAATAGTGGGGAGCCTCATCGGGCGCTTCTCCCAGAGGTATGGTGACGCTGTACCAGGAGGCCAGAACGAGGTAAGCGATGAGGATGAAGAGGAGCCCTTTACCTTTCATCAGTTGGCTTGCCATCTCTCCCGGACCTCTATCAGCCCTAAGGGTATCCTATTGTCGGCCGTTCCCCCTTCTAATACGGTGAGGTTTCGTACCCTCTCGTATTCATACATCCCGGTGAATATCTGGTAGGCTCCAGGGGGCGTCTCTTTGGGGAGCACGAGAGTGTGGCGGTCCACTATCAACTCTCCAGCCATCCACCGGGTAGTGGGGGTGAAGCCCAAGACCGGGTCGTCATCGTGCTGAGCCCACATCTTAGTTTGTCCCTCATCCATGAGGTGGACGAAGACCTTGTAATCCTCTGTCATCTCCTCCAAGGCGAGCCAATAAAGGGTCACCTTCAGCGCATCTCCCGGATGGTAGGTGTTCTTATCCACATTGTAGCCTAGAAGCCTTACCTTTCCCTCTAAGTTGGCTTCTAGTTCGATGGGTCGGGTAACGAAACCGAAAGAT
>JBHIDN010000005.1:0-13503 GCA_046760125.1 Anaerolineae bacterium | reverse complement strand
TTGGAGGGCAAGACCCTGCCTGGGGTGGCGGCTCTGGAAGATAAGTGAGGGGTGGCACGATAGGTTTGGGGGCGGCTTGGGCTATAACTCTTGCGACTCAGCCGTCACGCCTTCCCCTGACTCTTCTCATCGGGCCTCTTTCCTTCGGATAGCGAGTCCTCAGGACGACGCCGCAGACGCTTATAGGCCTCCACGCCGATGCACTCCTCGGCGTACTGGCACCAGTCGATGCAGGATGGCCCTCGATCCCTCCTAACTAGAGCCTGGCAATGGTGACAGCGGGCAACTAGTTCGTCCGACCAGATTTCCATCTCCTCGCCGCACTCGGGACAATCGATATATTCGGGCACCGCTTCCCTAAAGCGGATGGCCCCGGGGCATCCTTTATAGAGAGACATACGGATCTCCTCCCTCGATGAAAGCCTCCAAACAAAGAATAGCCTTCCTTGCAATAGACCAAACTCAAGCCCCTGATAATTACTCCATTCTGGCGATGCGACTATCGGTACCCTTGACCCCCTCGATAGAATAGAAGCGGGCTACCACCTCGCCCAGGGCCTCTAGGTCATTCCCCTAGATAGGCGATGGCGTCTAAAGGGCCAAATAGAGCATGGGCCTGCTTGACCCCGGATAGTTTGCGCAGGCTACGCACCACATCAGCAGGATCCATACCACACTCGATCAGTGCATAAGCGGAGATGGCCATCTTTCCTCCTCAAGTAGCGAAAACCACCTCAAAGGGGCGACCGATGGCACCCTGGGGACAGAGTTCTTCACATACCCCTTCATACAAGCAAGCCCCCGGGTTGACCACCACCGCCTTCCCATCTCTCAGCGCTAGGGCCCCTGTGGAACATAACTCCACGCAGAGGCCACAACCATCACATTTGGTTTCATCGATGATGGGTGCTACTAATCTACTTTTCTCTTCCATGGCCCCTCACCCGTTTGGCGAGTATGGTGTTCAAGCCCCCTTGTCGAGCACATCGAGTGGATACCTCCCTGGACGCCAGCAGACCGGCTATCTTGACTCCGCCGCGAATGCCGACCTCGTAGTAGAGAGCCTCTTCTACTAGTCTAAACGACCATGGGCGACTACAGCCGCTTCTACTTCACCTTCTGGAGTGAAACAGCAATATCCGATTCTATCACATTTCAACCTCATCTCATCCCATATCTCATCTTCTTGAATGACCTGCAAAGCGGTGGGATACAGGATATTGTTCTCCTTGAAAATGTGATCTCGCAAGGTAAAAGTGATGAACTTGGCTACTGCGTCCAACCTCTCCTTGAAGGTATCAAAATCTACTCTATCAACAGTTTCTGCGAGTTCCTTAAGTTCTTCTTTACGCCTCCTCAACTCCTTATGTTCCATTCTCATAACCTGCGGCGGACCAAAGACGCCTCTTTTCTCAACTTCGGGGAAGAGGACATCTTCTTCTCGTTGGTGATGCGATTCCGCGCCAACTAGATGCTCAGCAATATGCATCAATTTTTTGAACTCTTCCCGTTCACCGTTGTAACTTCCCATTTGCTGAATGGTCTGGTTAGCCTTTTCAAGTTCATCTAGGAAGCCGAGGATCCTCTCATGCTCGCTCACCATAGTATGAATAACGTGCCTGGGCTTTAAATCCTCTTTCATCCTTTCTACCTCATCTCCAAGCATTTCCATGTGGGCAGAACAAAGATGCCGGAGGTCTTCAGGGGCAAGCCCAGCCTCGATGAGTTTTTGCTCGGCAAGGGATAGCTCTTTTGGGTCAATCGAAGCCAGAAACTCCTGGGCCTCCCTCTTTACGCTTGCTGGATCTTCGCCAGCATTGAGACGTTTTAAGAGTCCCGTCAATTTGTCGACCTTGTTCATCATACCTCCTTAGTTGATGATCATAATTTCCTTCTCTCCCTACAAGCGACTGTGAAACAAAAGAGGAGCGTTGAACCTCTCTCATCGTAGCAGTTCAACGCTCCTCTGTCTGTGACTTTTGTCACGCCGCTAGTCTAGGAGATGCCGGCCACTTTTAGCACTTGACAGAGAGGGAAAAAGCAATAGGCTCACCGTGCACAAAGCACCACTACAAGGTGAGCCAGGTGCTAAGTGATGAAGACAGCCCTAGTCTAAGAGATGGCCTTATCTTCGAGGGCTTCCCGGTTCAGAATAATGATCCTGTGACGCTCGATCTTGATGATCCCCTCATCCTCTAATTTACGCAGGGAACGAGTGATCACCTCCCGCACCGTGCCTAACCTGGCCGCCATCTGTGCGTGGGTGAGGCCCCGCGGAACCCTCCCCAGGTCGGCCTCTTCAGTGGCCTGTTCGAGCAAGAGTTTGGCTAATCGTCCCAAGACAGTGCGAAGGGAGAGGTCCTCCACCAAGGAGACGAGATGGCGGGCCCGACTGGCTAGGTTCTCGATAACGGCGCTGGAGAGGGCCGGGTAACGCTCCAGGAGATTCACCATCGAGGGACGATCGATGACCAGCACTGAAGTGGGTTCCAGAGCCATGACGCTGGCAGGATTTGGCCCGCCATCCAGGACGGCCACATCGTTGAAGCCTTCGCCCGCCCCGAATATATGCAGTATCTGTTCCCGCCCTCCGGGAGAGAGTTTGAATATCTTCACCCGCCCGCGCTCGACTATGAAGAGGCCAGCGCAAGGTTCCCCCTCTACAAATATCATCTGCCCAGCATCGTACCGTCGCCGGACAGCGACGCGAGCGAGGGCTTTTAGAGTCGCTTCATCTAGCCCCGAAAAATAAGAGATAGATCGCAGGAGCTCGTGTTCCAAGGGCGCCTCCAGGTATCTCTGGCAAGAACAGTCTACCATTCGAGGTGCGCGGTGTCCAATTCGATGGTGGCTGTTAAGCCTGACACCATTCTTTTTCTGTGGCGTGCCCGGTGACACCCTGCTCTTCTAACTAGAGAATCTATCAAACTACTCTTATGCCCCGGACCCATTCTTGTCATATTCAACTTGAAAAGCCGCGGCATCAGGAATAGACTATACGGCAGGAGTGCGGAGGAAAAATTAGACGGGGCAGGCAGAGGAGGTTGGCCTTGCACATCGATATCCCTTACGGGGAGAGTAGCAAGAGTTTCGATTTGCCAGAGAGCCGACTGAGTTGGATCATCTCACCTAAGGAGGTGGCTGGGGTACCTGATGAGGAAGCCGAGATACTCCACGCCATCCGAAATCCCATCGGCGCGCCGACACTATCTGAGTTGGTTGCCCAAAAGGGCAGGGAGACAGTGATCTTGGTGGATGATCAGACTAGGGCTACGCCCCAAAAGAGGGTGCTCCCCCTCTTGCTGAACGAACTCAACAGGGTAGGTGTGGCTGACGAGGAGATCACGATCCTCATCGCCCTGGGGACCCATCGCTACATGACCGAAGAGGAGTGCCTTCTAAGGTTTGGGGCGGAGGTGATGGACCGGGTCGAGGTTATCAATCATGCCTTCAACGATCCCAGCCAGTTAGTCAGCCTGGGGGAGACCGCCTCGGGCATTCCTATCTCTGTGAACAGGCGATACCACGAGAGCGACATCAGCATAGCCGTGGGCAATATCATACCCCATATCTACGCTGGATGGGCAGGTGGGGGAAAGATGGTTCAGCCCGGGGTATGCGGCCCGGAGACGACAGCAGCGACACATCTGGCCGCAGCCGGTGCGGTTCCCCAGATCCTAGCCACCCTCGACAACCCTGTCAGAAAGGAGATCGATGAGGTTGCCCTGCGTTCGGGATTGACCATGATCGTCAACACGGTCCTTGACTCCCAGAGGCGTGTGGTGAAAGTCGTTGCTGGAGACGTTTTTGAGGCGTTCAGGGCAGGGGTCAAGGAAGCGGAAGCGATTTACACCGTCGAGATCGGGGAGTATCCCGACGTAGTGATCGCCAGTTCCTATCCGGCAGACCTCGATCTGTGGCAAGCGGCGAAGGCCTTGATCCATGGGGCGTTGATGGCGAGGGAGGGTGGCACGTTGATCCTGGTCACCCCTTGTCCGGAGGGGGTTGCAAGCCAGCACCCCATCGTCTTGCGGCTGGGCGACGCTTCTCCGGCCGAGGTTCGACGGAAGATGAAACGGATGGAGCCCGCCGACTTGATTGGAGCGGCCACCCACATGGCTATGGGAGCCGTCCGAGAAAGGGTGAAAGTGGTCATCATTAGCGACGGTCTAAAAAAAGAAGAGGCACGAAGGCTAGGCTTTCGATATGCTCCCCATCTGCAAGAGGCGCTGAAGGCGGCACTTACTAGGCATGGTGCAGGGGCGAAGGTCGGCGTCCTTACCCATGGTGGTGATGTGGCTCCTCTGGGTACAGTGTGATCCTTGGGCTGAAGATATCTCAGCGGCTAGCGCCCTACTATCTGCCTTGATTTAGGTTGATCGCATTCAGACACCCCTACCTTGACACTAAGATCGATCCACCGGTTGAGAGAGGAGGGCAGGGCGCTTCAGAAGATAGCCGTCGGTACATCCAGCAGATAGTAGAATAGGCCATGATCGTGCTCAATAGATAGAGGGATTCCTCAAGCCCCCTGATTCTGTCCTAAACGTTGTCCCACCGCTCTCTGAGATAGGATCTTAGCCCTTCAAAGATCTCCGCCTGAGCCTGCACTACCCTCTCCGCTTCCTGGGTGGTCATCTCCGATGTTTCCTGTACAAAAGCGGCGGTACGCCCCAGGTAGAGAGGTATCATGGCCTTCATGACCCTCTCTGACGGCAGAAGGCCCTTGTTGTAGGCTACCGCAAAATCCATGACGATCCTAGCCCACAGTTCGGCGGGGAGGTCAAACTCTTCCTGGCTTTGGGAGATCACCTCCCGCACCAAGGCCAGGGTCTTTGCGGTCAAGATCTGGCTCCACAGATCATGAAAGGTTTCTTGACCGAGGCGCAGTTTACGGAGCATAGCGGATGGAGTCACCTTGATAGGTTCAAGCCTTCCACCTTGCTGTGTCCCACAAGGAGGAACGGCCTTACTCCCCTGAACCCCGCGCCATCTCTCTTCATACACCCGCATCAAGGCGAATAGTGTCCCCACTACTTGGCGGAACATAGGTCCAAGGGTTTCTGCTGGATCTTTAGCCTCGTGAATCTTCATCCCTACTGGTGCTTGGCAGATGCGACTCCCGGTATTAATGGCCGTTGTGGTCATCCAGATATCGATGCCGAATCTGGCCACGTCAGAGCCCCATACGTTCTGGGCCAGGAAGATCTCTGCTAGGCCACCCGAAAAACCGAAATCGCCACCTATAGGCTGGCGCACATCCAGACCGTATAGCATGCGGGTCATGGGATAGGCGATATTCTTGGTGATGGTGCCATCGTACTTGTGACGCAGGTAGTGGGGAGTAACGTAGTCGAACTCCCTTCTGATAATGGGGCTGGCCAGGAGCCTAACCCACTCCGGGGTGATGCTACGCAGATCGCTATCTACGACTACGCAAGCCTGGACTCCCAGGATGCAAGCAGCCTCGAAGACAGCCCTTAGGGCACTACCCTTCCCTGGCACCCCCTCATAGGTCGTTACCACCCTTTCCACCCTTTGGGGGAGGGAGATGTTGAGGGCCACGCCCCGGGTGCCATCACTGGAATGACCGTCGGAGACGATCAAAGCGGGTTTCAATCGAGGGAAATGCTTGACCATCCCTTGGGCAGCCATCTGCACCACGTGGCCAATGGTACCAGCGTTGTTGAAACTGGGGATGCCGACCAGGATGTCGGCCTGGCCGATTTCATCCAGTCGGCGGCGCGCGTCGTCGCGAAGGGCTGTACCGTTAGTCACGTTTCATCTCCTTGATCTTGATCACCGCGCCCGGCAATAACGCCCACGTCGTAGCTGGCTGGGCCAGCACTCGAGCATGGTGGTAAATGGTGCTCTCCACGCTGCCGACGATGGGCGGGGCAGCATAGTGGAGGATGGCCACACGAGTCATCACATCAACCCCCAAAACATTCATTTACCAAAGCGACCAGGCGTTTCTCCAGCATGCGGTATGAGTAGTAACGGCGACCGAGTTCGTAGTTAAGCTCAGTCATCTCGGCCGCCAGTGCGGGATCACGCAGCACAGCTTGGGCCTGGTGGATAGTGTCCTCAGTGACAAAGTCTCCAAATTCGATCACTAAAAAGCCCTTCGGCTGGATGTCTCTCCTATAGATTTCGTAAGCGCTCATCACAATCGGGCGGCGATAGTAGATGGTCTCCAGGAAGGCGTTGCCAAAGCCTTCCACTGTGGATGGATAAGTAACCAGGTCGGCTTGTTGATAAACATCGGCCAGGGCGTAGATCTTTCGTCCATCTGGCGTATGACCGCGTTGGTGGTCAATCCTGTCGGAGGCAAAAAGTACCCGCACACCCACGAGGTCGGCATAGTCCCGCAGGTAGGTCTCGTAGGCGGTGCCCTCGTCGCCGGAGGAGTGAGAGATCACGAGGGTGCACTTTAAGTCCAGTCGGCGGGCCACTTCGATCGCCCGTTCGATACGCTTGCGGGGTACGACCCGTGTTGGTTGAAGAAGCAAGTACTCATCAGGGCCGATGCCAAGCGCCGGCCGAAGTTCGGCAGCGTACGCATCCGGTTCCGCTGGCGGCGAGTCAAAATCCATCACGTTGGGGATCAATATAGAGCTGAGGCCGGTGCGCAAGGCCAACTGGCGGGCGGCGTAAGAGTTGATGACCACATGATGGACGGATGGCAAGATGGGAGGAAAAGCTCCCCGTTGGTAGTCGGAGGCCGTGGTGACTTTGAATCGCCCGCGTTCCCAGGCAAAGTCGTGGTGATGGGCAATGGTGGGAATGTTGGTCTCTGCGATCAGTTCTGTCAGCGCCAACCCAAGAGGGATGTTCATAGGGATCGAGAGAGCGTTTTCGGCAATCAACAGATCCAGGTGAAAAGAGCGTATGAACTGGTACAGATGGTTCTTCAAATGATCCTTGAGCGCCTGAATCCTCTTAGAGGTCTGGGGTGAGCGGTTTTGGTGGTCGAACAGGTCGGCGGTCAGAGTCTGGATCTCAGGGTGGTTGAAGTGGGCCTCGGGCACCAGGTAAGTCCGCTCCGCTGGCCAGTCCGACTCACCAGCGAAGTAGAAGCACTCATGGCCGAGACCGGTCAGGATGTTCGACCACTTGATGGTCTCCAGGGAGACCCCGTCGGTGCCTGCTAGCCGTGTGGAGATGAAACCTATCTTCATCCTCTCTCCCCACCTCCCTGATAGACCTTCACCCTCTCATACCGGATAGGTGTTGGGGCATAACGAAGGCCCCGCCCCTCTCCTCTTCGTTACAGTCCTCGCCAGAGCGGAGCCAGTGAGAGAACCATGCTCCACCGCCTAGCCCTTCACCCCTCCTGCCACTAGACCTTGCTCCAGGTACCTCTCGAAGGCCAGAAACAGAATGATCACGGGGATAGTCATGATAGTAGAGGCGGCCATCACCACGTCCCAGCGAGTGTTCAATTGCATGGAGATGGTGCGCAAGGCGATGGGCAAAGTGAATTGGCTCCGGATATTGAGAAATACCAAGGCGTAGAGGAATTCATTCCAGGCGATCATGAAGGTATACATGAAAACGGAGGCCATAGCCGGCACGGAGAGGGGAAAGGTGATGCGCCAGATCACTCCCAGGCGGCCACAGCCGTCGATGAGGCCTGCCTCCTCGATCTCCTCCGGGACGGTGCGGAAGTAACTGGCCAACATATAGAGGGCCACTGGTAGCGTCTGGGCCAGATAGGTGAGGATCAGGATCGATAGGTTATTCTGGATCTCGATGCCCATCCAACGCCCCAATTGCGAGAGCATGGCAAATAGAGGGATGATCAGGAGCACGCCGGGGAAGAGGTAGACCAGAAGGATAGTGTTGAGCATCAACCCTTTCCCCTTGAACTTCAGACGGGCCACCGCATAGGCCCCCAGGGTGGAAAGGATCACGGCCAGGAAGGCGGTGAGGAGAGCCACCCGGAAACTATTGAAGATGTTGCGGCCGAACTCTAAACGGTAAAAGAGTTCCCGATAGGCGTCCCAGGTGAGGCGACTGGGCCAAAAGGTGGGCACGCGGCCGGAGATCTCGGTCAGGGTCTTGGTGGAGGAGATGAGCATCCAATAGAAGGGGAAGAGCACCACCCCCAGGAAGAAGAGGAGGGTGGCGACCAAGAGCAACCTCTCCCAACTCAGATAGCGCGCCAATCTACCTACCATTCCAGCACCGTCCTTATATAGAAGAACATAAAGACCGCTAGGGTGATGAAGAGGATCATGGCTGTAGCCGCGCCACGGCCGAAGTAGTATTGCCCGAAACTCAGTTGATAAGTCAAGATGGGAAGCACGTTGGTGCCGAAGCCTCCGCTGGTCAACAGGTAGATGTCATCGAACTTGTTGAAGGTCCACATTAGTCGCAGGAGGAAGATGGTGCCCATAACGTATCTCAATTCGGGCAGGGTGATATGCCAGAATTTGCGCACGGTACCGGCCCCATCCACGGCCGCGGCCTCGTAGAGTTCCTGGGGGATGGCCTGAAGCCGGGCCAAAAGCATCAGCATAGCGAAGGGGAAGTACCGCCATCCCTCGAAGAGGATAACCATGAACAAGGCGATGCCCCTGGTGCTCAACCAGGCGATGGGTTCAGAGATGAGGTTCAGGTTCAGAAGTGCCCAGTTGACCACTCCGCTGGCTGTGGGCCTCAAGAGCCACTGCCAGATGTAGGCTACCGAGATGACGGGTGCGATATAGGGGAAGAGGAAGATAGCCCGGGCCAGCCCTCGTCCGGGGAACGCGCGGTTCAGGATCAAAGCCGCTATCAGGCCGATGATGGTGGTTAGGATAGTGGCGCTGAAAGAATAGACGATCGTCGTCTTGAGAGCATCGGGGAAGGCGAAGTCGTGGGCCACCTTGATGTAGTTCTTTAGGCCTATGAAGGGGGCGTGGAAGACGTCGTTAAGGTTTTCCAGAGTGACGTGGTGAAAACTGATCCAGATACTGAAGATAGCGGGGAAGAGAACCAAGCCCACAACGATGAGAAAGGTGGGTACTATTAAGAGGTAAGCCAGGCGAGCCTCCCTTGCTTCCAGAGTTCTCGCTCTGAAGAGGGATCCTATTCGCGACTGGGCCCTGGAGATGACACTCATAGAACTCTCCTGAAGATAGGCGCCCTAATTAGGGTGGGTGCCCGGGCTGAAGTCCAACCCAGGCACCCTGAAAGTGCTATCGTTACTCTCCGGCCTCTGCCTTCCTTTCCGCGTAGAGGGCCTCCACCTGCTCTTGGAGCCAGGCAGCGGCAGACTCGGGGGTCATGGTCCCCTCGATGATGTTGCTGATGGCCGTAGGACCGAGGAAGCGACCTTCCATGTCGCCGATGACCGCTCGTTGGACAGCGTCGTACCCCGGCACGAAAGCCCATCTCTGCGCTGTCTCAAAGCCGCTGACGATGGTCTCTAACACCTCGGGCGGGTAGGTGGCGAAGATATCGGCCTTGCTCCACTCCTCCACGGCGGTGGTGCGCTGAGGGAGTTTCCCGTGGGGGGCTATGGCCAGGATCTTCTGATAGGCGTCCCCCTCTAGGATATACTTCACCCACTCCACAGCGGCGTCGGTGTCAGCGCCGGTGGTGATCCCCATGGTCACCAACTGTCCATAGGTAGCCTTATCGCCACTTGCGCCGATCATGGTCGAAGCGAAGCCGGTCTTGGCCGAGAGTTCAGCCACCGTGGGTTCCACACCCTCTTGCAACCCAGCCAAGTCATCCATCACGTAGGTGGAGTAGAAGAGCATGCCCGATTGGCCAGTGATGTAGTACTCCCGCGCCTGCTTCCAGTAATTGGCGCCCGGCGCGGCGCACTCTTGGAGGCTGGTGTAGAACTCCAAAGCCTCGATCATCTCCGGCGTGTTCATGGTCACGTTCCCCTCCTCGTCGAAGGGGAAAGCCCCGTTGGACATGGCGAACTGCTCGAAGACTTGCTGGGGATAGTTCTGCGTGGGGTCGGTGCCCAGGGTGATGCCGTAGAGGAAGTCGTCATAGCCAGCGATGGCCTCACAGGCGGCCTTGATCTGATCCCAACTCTCGGGTGGCTCCAAGCCCAAGGCCTCAAAGGCGTCAGCCCGGTACCAGATGGCTTGCAGCCAGCCATCGAAGGGCACCGCTCCGTACTTGCCGGTAGTGGGGTCGGTAACCCAGTTCAAGGGCCCCTCGAAGAAGGTGTCCTCACCCAACTCGGTGATCACCTGAGTAGCCGCATCGGCGTCCAGGATGCCCGAGGCCAGGAAGGGTGCCACGCGCTCTACACCCATGCGGATCACATCTGGCAACCGGTTGGCGCCCTGGGCGGTAGCCACGCGCTGGGCGATGGTGGCCTCGTCGATAGGGACCACACGGATCTCGATATCTGGGTGCTCGGCCATAAAGGCCTCAGCCACCGCTTCCTGGATATCGACCCTGTACTCCTCGTTGTCGGTGGTCCAGAACTCGACGACCGTCTTCTTCACTTCCACCGGCACTTCCACCGTTACCTCGACCGTCTCGATCACGGGGACCTCGACCGTCTCTACGATCTTCTCAGGTGTCGGTGTGGCCGCCGGGGCACACCCGCCAGCCATCAGTCCGAGGAGCAGGAGAGCGCATGATAATACTAAGTATCTTCTCACCTTTTTTTCTCCTTTCCTAATTTTGTGTTCATCTTCACGCTCGGAATAGAATTCGACACCTCACCCCCTTTCTAAATGGGCCATATTGTGCTCGCTTTTGACCAAACGCACACTATTCAGGGCCCTGAACCAGCACCCCGCTCGATTTTCGAACCACGAGCCTAGGTTGTAGAACGACATGTTGCTCCACTAGGTCCTCACCCTTGATGATCTGGATAAGCATACGGCATATCAGCTTACCGATCTCGTAGATCGGTTGTTGCACCGTGGTCAAGGGGGGATGGGAGTGAGCGGCCAGCGGTATATCATCAAAACCGGTGATAGATATATCCTCACCAATGGCCCTCCCTCGCTCCAAGGCTGCGCTCATAGCCCCTAAAGCCATTAGGTCGTTACAAGCCACGATAGCGGTGGGGGGATCCCTCCGAGCCAGGAGTTGTTTGGCAGCCTCGTAGCCGGCACGTTCGGTGAGATCTCCGGTGAGGATCAGGCTATCATCGATGGGGATGCCGTTTCTGGCGAGGGCTTCCTTGTAACCCTCCAGCCGATAAGTGGCGAACATCAACTCCAAGGGGGCGGTGATATAAGCCAGGCGACGATGTCCCAGATCGACCAGATGCCGCGTCACCAGACTCATGCCTTCTCTTCCATCTACATCCACGCAGGGGAAATCGTAAGGTAGATCGCATCGCCCGAAGGCCACAAAGGGGAAGTCGCTATCTATTAGACAAGAGATGCGCTGATCCCCATGGCGTGTGCGGGTCAATACAATCCCGTCCACCCGCTTGCCGTTCACTATTCTGCGGTAGGCTTCCATCTCTTGATCGCCGGGAGCCCGGGTGGAGACCAGAAGATCAAACTCCTGGCGGGCGGCTTCATTGCCGATGCCGGTGAGCAACTCTATAAAGAAGGGGTCGGAAAAGCGAGGGCCGGCGGTGGGGATGATGAAGCCGATAGTATCAGTTTTTTGCTTCTGCAACTTTTGAGCGATGAGATGGGGGTGATAATCCATCTCCCGAGCCACTCGGCGAATCCTCTCCTTAGTCTTGGGGTTGACATCAGAATAGTCATTTAGAGCCCGGGAAACGGTGGTGACAGATAAGCCGACCTTCTTAGCGATATCTCTGAGGGTTACAGGCATAGAATTCTTCCCCAGCCGCTTGGGGCAACAAGAGGTAAAAGAAGCTTGTCGAAGAGGTAAAGGTATCCAAAACGTTTTGAATCATACTCATTATATACCAAAACGTTTTGGATGTCAAGTTTTGGATTGATCATTCGTTGGCCGCGTGGAGTGGGCAGTCCAGCAGGGCCTGTGTATGCTCAGAGGCGCAAACTTTAAAGGGAAGGCTCTCCAATCGATATCGGTGTCTAGTTTAGGTTAGCGTAAATGAGGGGGTTGTTTTTGTCTTGGAGAAGGCCAAGAGTCTGGGGAACAAATTTGCCCAGTGTAACGGAATCTTAGCACGAAAGCGCAGAAGTCCTCTCTTCGCAGAGAGCCTCTCACCACAAAGTCTGGTAGTTCAAAAGGCACTACATATGGGACAGGCGAATCCGGACGGGGTATTACTCCAGCGGATTTTAAGTAATTAGCACTGTCAAAATCGAGTAGGCAAAAGATAAGGGGGTTTGCGAGGGAAATACCACTATGTAGTGGCATCCCGTCGAACGCAGACCCTTTTGTTTTCGAAGTCGGCAGGAGTTTTGGAGGGCGGAAAAGTGCTGCGGACTTGAAAAAGCCGCACCTTCGGAAGAACTGGAAGGGAGTTAGAAATGAAGTTGGAAAGACTAGTCGAGGGTTACCGCCTCTACTGTCAAGCTGAAAGCAAGAGCTCCTATACCATTCGTTGGTACATAGGCAAGATCAGGATCTTCCTACAATACCTGCACAACGGAGGACACAGCACCGAGGCAGAAGGGTTGAGCGCTGAGACCATTCGGGCTTTCGTGGTTTATCTTCAGCAGTCGGCTAGGGCGGATGTACCTACCTCCAGCCTGAGGATCTCTATGGGAGCACCAGCCCCCAAGAGGTTAAGTAGGCCAGCGATCATCTCTTGGCGGTGACAGGAGGCGAGGAACAGCGGGCTTGCCCATTTAGTACATCTTCCCAAACACCTCCGGGTTCACGGGATGGGGGGGCATTTCGCCCTTCAGCCCGGCGATGAGGTTCTCCGCGGCCATGGTGGCCATCTTGGTCCGGGTGGCGATACTGGCCGAGGCGATATGAGGCACGATTACACAGTTGTCAAGGGTGAGAAGCGGGTCGTCCATGGAGATCGGTTCCGGCTCGGTGACATCCAAGCCACAGGCAGCGATCTGACCAGATTTGAGAGCCTCGTAGAGAGCCTGGGGATCGACGACCGGTCCCCGAGAGGTGTTGATGAGAATCGCCGTAGGCTTCATCAGTCTAAACTGCGCGGCACCGATCAGATGATAGGTCTCGGTGGTCAAGGGGACGTGAAGGCTGATGAAATCGGATCGCTCAAGTAAGGTCTCAAAGTCCACGAATTCCAAACCCAGTTCCTCTTCCAGATCCTCCCGTCGCACGACATCGTAGTAGAGGATGTGCATACCGAAGCCGGTGGCCCGTCGAGCCACACCGCTACCGATCCGCCCTAACCCCACAAGGCCCAGGGTGGCCCCGTGGATGTCCCAACCCAGAAGCAACTTAGGTCCCCAGGTCTTCCACTTGCCAGCGCGTACGTAGCGGCAGGCCTCTGGAATGCGCCGAGCGGTGGCCATCAAGAGGGCGAAGGCGAAATCAGCGGTGGTATCGGTCAGGACGCCAGGGGTGTTGCCCACGATGAGCCCTCTCCTTGTGGCCTCCTCCACATCTATGTTGTCATACCCCACAGCCATGTTGCTGATCACCTTCAACTTGGGG
>JBHIDN010000004.1:0-14072 GCA_046760125.1 Anaerolineae bacterium | reverse complement strand
TAGCTGACGCGGTGACCTCGCCCTATCAAGCCGCGGTGCGAGCGGATCTGAAAGAGGGAGACAACGTGGTTATCGTCGGCGTCACCGGAGGCCTGGGCGTCTACATGGCACAGATAGCCAAAGCCCTAGGCGCAAACTTCGTGATCGGCATCGCCCGCAACCCCGAGAAACTGGAGCGCGCCCTGAAGTACGGCGCTGACCGGGTGATCAACTCCACTGGCAAGAGCGCCAAAGAGGTGCGGGACGAATTCCGTACCCTCTGTAAGGAGCACGGGCTCCCCCACAACTACGGCTGGAAGATCTTCGAGGTGACGGGGGCGAAAGCCGGCCGAGAGATCGCTCTTTCCCTTCTCTCCTTCATCGGGAAACTCATCATCATCGGGTTTGGGATGGGGACCGACGAATATATGCTCTCCCGGTTGATGGCCTTCGACGCGGAGATCATAGGGACTTGGGGCTGTCTGCCCCGATACTACCCCAAGGTGTTGGAGATGGTCCTCGATAAGAGGGTGGAGATAGAACCGTTCGTCGAAACCCGGCCCATGAGCCAGATTCAAGAGGTATTCGAGGAGGCCCACGCCGGGAAACTGATGAGGAGGGTCGTTCTGACCCCTGACTTCTAATAGAGAGTAAAGGGCCTCGAGGGCCATCAATGAAGAGAGAAGAATAGTTGTAGAAAGGAGGAATCAAACGAAGGGGTTTGCTTCTAACGAATGAGAGATCTAAACCTAAAATCATCTGGAGAAAGGAGGCGGAGAATGGCGCTGGATTGGCTACCTAGGGATCACGAAATCAAGGATCATGACCTATGGGGCGATGAGTTCTTCGGCACCGAACCCCCTTGTGTCATGTATGAGAAGAGGCCAGTTATCGATCCAGAGGGCAATACAGTTGAAGGGTTGTATTCCGCTTGGGTGATCTTGAATAACCCGAGGCAGTATAACTCCTACACCACGCAGATGGTGAAAGGGGTTATCGCGGGCATGAACCGGGCCTCCATGGATCGCAGCGTGGTAACCGTGGTTTTCACTGGAGTGGGCGATAGGGCCTTCTGCACCGGTGGAAACACCAAGGAGTACGCCGAGTATTACAGCGGTAGGCCCACCGAATATGCCCTCTATATGGACCTCTTCAACGGGATGGTGGACAGCATCCTCAACTGCAAAAAGCCGGTCATCTGCCGGGTCAACGGGATGAGGGTGGCCGGCGGCCAGGAGATCGGCGGGGCTTGTGACTTGGCTATCGCCTCGGATTTGGCCGTCTTCGGTCAGGCCGGGCCTAGGCATGGTTCTGCGCCGGTGGGGGGCTCCTCCGACTTCCTCCCCTGGTTCCTGGGGATAGAGGACGCCATGTGGAACTGCATCTCCTGCGAACTTTGGAGCGCCTACAAGATGCTGCGAAAGGGGTACCTCAGCAAGGTCGTTCCGGTCATAAAGCAGGATGGAAAGTGGATCAGGAACCCCCTGGTCATTACCGACAAGTACGTTGAAGATGGGGAGATAGTCTATGGTGAATTCAAGACCGGCGAGGAGTACAAGAAGGCTCGCGACTTCGTAAAAGGGGCCACCACCGATTTCGAACTCCTGGACGAGACCGTCAACGAGATGGTATGGACCTTTACCAACCTCTTCCCTCACTGCTTGCAGATGTCCATCGACTCCATCAGGGCCAAGAAGAAGTTCTTCTGGGATATGGGCAAAGACTACTACCGCCATTGGCTGGCGGCCAACATGGCCAATGAGGCCTTCTTGGGCTTCCACGCCTTCAACACCCGGAAGATGACGGGGAAAGACACCATCGACTTCATCAAGTATCGACAACTTTTGGCCGAAGGGCATCTCGTCGATGAGGAGTTGTTCGAGGCGGTGCTGCCCAGGCCTAAGGAGGAGTAGGGAACGCTACCTCTTGCTCGGGTGTGGGCTTCAATCTGGTGGACTGGGGCCCACACCCCCCCAAAAAAGTGGCGCAGATTGATGAGGAGGTGATCTCCCCCAAGTATGGAGATAAAGATTGTAGGCGTGGTAGGGTGTGGCCAGATGGGCTCCGGCATCGCGGAGATAGCGGCCCGCGCCGGCTACCGGACGGTGGTTAGCGAACTGGATGGCGATCTTCTCGACCAGGGGTTGAGGCGGATCGAGGCTTCATTGACTAAGGCTATCTCCCGAGGCAAAATCACCTCTCAGGAGAGGGATGAGGCGCTGGCTCGCATCCAGGGCACGACAAACCTAGAAGATTTCGCCCCTTGTGACCTGATCGTGGAAGCGATCACCGAAGACCTAGAGGCGAAGAAGCGGCTCTTCGCCGCTCTGGATGATCTCTGTCCACCTCACACTATCCTCGCCAGTAACACATCGTGCCTCTCCATCACCGAGATGGCTGCGGTCACCAAGCGAGGAGAGAAGGTGCTGGGTTTGCACTTCTTCAACCCTGCGCCGGTGATGAAACTCCTAGAACTTGTGCGCACCATCCTCACCAGCGATGAGACGGTGGCCATAGGACGACGGTTCGGCGAATCCCTGGGCAAAAGGGTCATCGTAGCCAAGGAGAGGCCCGGGTTCATCATCAGCCGGCTCCTCATCCCCTACCTCTTGAATGCCATCCGGGTTTTCGAGAACGGCTTGGCTACCAAGGAAGATATCGATGAGGGGATGGTTTTGGGCTGCAACCACCCTATGGGCCCCCTGGCCCTCGCCGATTTCATCGGCCTGGATACCATCCATAGGATCGCCAATATGATGTTCGATGAGTTCAAGGATCCCATGTACGCAGCCCCTCCCCTCCTTAGGCGGATGGTCCTGGCCGGGCGGTTGGGCCGGAAAACGGGCCAGGGGTTCTATGACTACCGGGGGTCTGTGAGTTGACTTAGTGAAGGAGCCACGGATGATAGAGGTGAAGAAAGTAGGCGTAGTGGGCTGCGGGCTCATGGGTTCCGGCGTGGCCCAGGTTTGTGCCCAAGCGGGCTACCCCACGCTAGTGCGGGAGCCAACGCCAGAACTTTTGGAGAAGGGGCTAAGCCGCATCTCGGCCTTCCTGGGCAAAGGGGTGGCGAGGGGAAAATTGAGCGAGGCCCAGCGGGAAGCGACTTGGGGACGCATCTCGGGGACCACAGAACTCTCCGATTTAGCCGACTGCGATCTGGTCATCGAGGCCATCATCGAAGATCTAGAGGCTAAGAAAGCCCTCTTCGTCGAGTTGGATCAGATGTTGAAACCAGAGGCGATTCTGGTCAGCAATACCTCCTCTCTCCCCATCGCCCTTTTGGCCAGCGTCACCGGACGGCCTGCTCGGGTGGCCGGACTTCACTTCTTCTACCCGGCGGTTATCAACCGCTTGGTGGAGGTAGTGGTGGCGGAGGGCACCTCGAAGGAGGTGGCTGACTTCCTGATCGATTTCTCTCGCTGGCTGGGCAAGGTACCGATCCGGGTAAAGGACGCCCCTGGCTTCGCTGTCAACCGCTTCTTCGTGCCTTGGGCCAACGAGGCGGCCAAGATGCTGGGCGAGGGTTTGGCGAATGTCTCCACTATCGATGAGGCGGCCAGGGAAGCCTTCTCCATCCGGATGGGCCCCTTCGCCTTGATGAACGCCACCGGTATCTCCATCGCTTACCACTCCTCTCTTTCCTTGGGTCGGGAGTTGGGCCCCTTCTATGAGCCAGCCCAGGTGTTGCGCGAGCGGCTCGAGGCCGGCCAGGAGTGGGAGTTGGAGGGAGAGATCGATGAGTCGGCCAAGAAGGCGGTGGCTGACAGGCTATTGGGGGTGGTCTTCGGCATCGCCTGCCAGTTGGTGGAGGAAGGCGTGGCCACAAAAGAGGATGTCGATCGCGGGGCTACCATAGGCCTGCGCTGGGCTAAGGGGCCGTTCGCCTTGATGAATGAGACAGGGGTAAGAGAGGCCCTTTCCCTCGTCGAGGCGGTGGCTGCCCGGTCGAAAGGGTTTCTGGTGCCCGGTCTATTGCGTGAGCAGGCCGCGCGGGGTGAGCCTTGGGTCTTGCGTGACGTGAAACTGGAGATCGATGGCCCCATCGCTATCATCACTATGAACCGCCCGGAAGCGATGAACGCCCTCAACGGTAAGGTGTTAGCCGAGTTGAAAGAGGCCATCGCCGAGGTGAAAGGAAACGAGGCCCTACGAGCCGTTATCATCACTGGCGAAGGTAACGCCTTCGTAGCCGGAGCGGACATCTTGGAGATGAAAGCGAAAAGCCTGGTGGAGATCAGGCGGTTCACCTATTTTGGTCAATCGGTCCTCAAGGGTATAGAGGAGATGGAGAAGCCGGTCATCGCCGCCATCAACGGCTTCGCCCTAGGAGGTGGTATGGAACTGGCGTTGGCCTGCGACATCCGCTTGGCTTCCAGGGAGGCTAAGTTGGGTCTCCCTGAAGTAGGGTTGGGCATCTTTCCCGGTATGGGGGGTACCCAGAGGCTACCCCGCCTCATCGGGCGGGGCAGAGCCAGCGAACTCATCTTCACCGGCGATATGATCGGAGCGGAGGAGGCAGAACGGATAGGGCTGGTGAACCGGGTGCTCTCGCCCCAAGATCTGATGAAGGAGGCACGCGAATTGGCGATGAAGATCGCCAGTCGGGCACCTATCGCCGTCGGCCGAGCCAAGGCGGCCATCAATAAGGCTATGCAGACAGACCTGGATACCGGCCTGGCTTATGAGATAGAGGCGGTCTCTTTGACTTTCGGCACCGAGGACAAGGAAGAGGGGATGACCGCCTTTATAGAGGGGAGGAAACCGGAGTTCAAAGGGAAGTAGCCGTACAAGGAGCGCTTGGCCTGTTCTTTTTGGATAGGTATCGGGGTTGACGAGAATCTATGGGGGAGGTGGTCGATGTTAGTGAAAGAGAGGATGACCAGGGATCTTATCACCGTTAAACGGGACACCCCCGTTGATGAAGCCTTGAGGATCATGCAGGATAAAAAGATCCGCCGACTTCCGGTGGTCGACGAGAGTGGCGGGTTGGTGGGGATCGTTTCCCAGATGGATCTTTTGTACGCTTCACCCTCTCCTGCTACCTCACTAAGCATACATGAGATCCACTACCTGTTATCCAGGCTCACCGTGGAGGAGGTGATGACCAAGGAGGTGATCACCGTTGAGGAGGATACCCCCCTGGAAGAGGCGGCCCGCATTCTGGTGGACAACAGGATCGGCGGCCTGCCTGTGATGTGCGAGGGAAGGCTGGTGGGCATCATCACGGAGACCGATCTCTTCAAGGTCTTCTTGGAGCTCCTGGGAGCCAGGGAGAGCGGTGTGAGGTTGACCTTACTCGTTCCGGAGAGGAAAGGCGTCCTGGCTTCCATCACTGGCGAGATCGCCCAGATGGGGGGCAATATCATCAGTTTGGGCACTTTCCTGGGGGAGGACCCTACTAACCGTTTGATTACTATAAAGGTGGCCGATCTGCGGGAGGAAGAGTTGGTGAAAGCGATGGAGGCCCTGGGGATGGAACTGGTGGACGTGCGAGAGGGTTAAAAACACAAAGGTGCTCTTTTGAAGGAGGGCAAAGATCATGAGCGCAGGGGAGAGACGACCAGACCGCCCTCACTACGGTTGGGTGATCCTTTTCATGAGTGTGGTGACCGTATTGGGCTCCCTAGGCTTCGGCCGCTTCGGCTATACGATGATCCTTCCCAGCATGAAAGAGGGTCTGGCCCTAACCTATACCCAGACCGGCCTCTTAGACACGGGAAATTTCATCGGCTACCTAACGCTAGCCCTCGTCGGCGGCTTCTTGGCTTCCCGCTACGGGCCTCGTTTGGTGATAACTATCTTCATGTTCCTCATCAGCGCGACCATGTTCCTCACCGGACTAGCGTCCAGTTTTGAGTTAGCCTTGTTATGGCGCACCTTGACCGGCGTGGGCAGCGGCGGGACAAATGTGCCGGTGATGGGTCTTATGTCCGCCTGGTTCGGGGCCAAGCGAAGGGGTTTGGCCACCGGCATCGCCGTGAGCGGTTCCAGTTTTGGCTTCCTCATAACCGGCTTTTGGCTTCCCAACGTTACCCAGATGCCCGACGGCTGGAGGTACAGTTGGTACTATTTGGCGGGCTTGGTATTCCTAATAGCCATCCTTTGCTTCCTATTTCTGAGGAGTAGACCGGAAGAGAAAGGGCTCGTGGCCATCGCCGCGGACGAGGAACCCCCTCGTCCGGCCTCAGACAAAGCCGGGTCGCTCCAATGGGGCTTAGTCTATAGATCGAGGCCCGTTTGGCATCTGGCTCTTATCTACATCATGTTCGGCTTCTCCTACATTATCTACGCGCGGTTCTTTGTTGCTTATCTCATCAGCGAGGGAGGGTTCACCGAGCAGGCTGCAGGCCAACTTTTAGCCCTGGCTATCGGCTTTCTCAGCATCTTCTGTGGTCTCATTTGGGGAACCGTTTCCGACTTAGTAGGCAGGAAATATGGCTTGGCCATGGTCTACTTCTTGCAGGGACTTTGTTTCGTCACCTTTGGCCTGTGGCGGAGCGCGCCTGGCTACTATCTCTCGGCCGTCCTTTTTGGCCTCACCGCCTGGAGCATCCCGGCCATCATGGCCGCCGCTTGTGGTGACTACTTGGGGCCCAGGCTCGCCCCCGCGGCCTTAGGTTTCATTACCCTCTTCTTCGGCATCGGTCAGGCGTTAGGTCCGGCCGTCGCCGGCCGTATCGCCGATGTTACAGGATCATTTAGCCTGGCCTTTGTAATCGCCGGCCTTGCTGCCTTTGTGGGGTCGGGAGGGTCCCTTCTCCTGAGGCCACCCGGAGAGTTGGGGAGAAGGAATAGTAAGCCTCTGCTATGAGCACCTTGATTCGAAGAAAATGCTTGACAAATGACTTTCATGGTGTAATATTGAACAATAGAGGGTGACGGAGCAGCCTCAGTGGGCCAAGATCGTTGTAGGATGCGAGGCTACAGTCTGCGTCAGGTGAGTATCATACAGATGTCCGTAAGGAAGTCTTCACTCTTACTTATAGTGAAGGGAGGTGATGCGTAGGGAAAGAGGCTTTTCATCCAAATGTGCCCCGGAAGACCCGGGGACTAGCCTAAGAAGCCCAGAAGGAGTAAGGAGGGGAAAAGGTGAAAAGCCGGAATGTACGATCGCTTTGGTTGGTTGCATCTACCCTGTTAGTTGCCGCGCTGATCCTCAGTGGTTGTGCCCCTGCAGCGACGCCCACGCCGACGACGCCACCACCACCTGCGACCCCGACACCGCCTCCCCCCGAGGCGACGCCCACCCCGGCCCCGGTGGTAGGAACGGGCTACAAGATCGGGTTCTGCTCTGCCATCACCGGCCCTGGGTCCAGCCTGGGCGTCCCTGAGCGGAACACCGCAGAGATGATCGCGGCACAGATCGAGGAGGCAGGGGGCGTCACCGGCCCCGATGGGGTGACCCACCCCGTGGAGGTCATCCTCTACGACACGGAGAGTAACCCGGACACCGCGGCCAGCGTGGTGAGCAGGCTGATCGAGGAGGACGAGGTAGACGTCATCGTATGTGGCAGCCTTAGCGGGAACAGTCTGGCCATCGCGCCGCTGGCAACGGAGGCCGAGGTACCCCTGATCTCTATGGCCTCCGCTCGTTCCATCATCCAAGACCCAGAGACGGGGGAGACCAGGTACTGGATCTTCAAGACTCCCCAGGAGAACTTCCACTCGGGCAAGTGGCAGGCTGATTATCTAAAGGCCCTGGGGGTAACAAAAGTTTGCGACCTCTACGAGAACACCGGCTACGGCCAGGACTGCCTGGCCCAAACCACAGCGGCGCTGGAGGAGGTGGGCATCGAGGTGGTATATTCCGACACCTTCGAGCGCACCGATACCGAGTTCCCACAGATACCAGGGGTCTTGGGTAGCGGCTGCGAGGCGGTGGTCGTGGGCGCCATCCCCCCTGGCGCTTCCATGGTGACCGTCGCCCTCCGGGATGCGGCGCCGGATCTGCCGGTCATCCAGGGCCATGGGGTCTGTAATAAGGCCTTCATCGAGTTGGCCGGCGAGGCGGCGGAGGGAACGGTATTCCCCTGCGGCAGGTTGATGGTTGCCGATCTCTTGCCTGATGATGACCCGCAGAAGCCGATGCTCCTGAAGTACATCGCTGACTACACCGAGTTCACCGGCGGTGAGCCGATCAGCACCTTCGGCGGGCACGCCTTGGACGCCCTGCTGTGGGCTTGGGAGGGCCTTGAGAGCCTGCCTGATGGACTCAGCCTGGCGGAGCGGAGGGCAGCTATTCGGGACTACATCGAGAACAACATCAAGGATTGGCCCGGCACGGGCGGCGTCTTCACTATCACCCCTGACGACCACTTGGGCCTCACTTACAAGGCTCTGACCTTCGTCAAGGTGGAGAACGGCACCTGGGTCCACTTCCCACCCGAGAAGTGGTAGAATAGATTGTCAGGTTAGGGGCTCAGGGTGGAAGAACCCTGGCCCCTAACCTCGCTCCCGAAACAGGAGAGGATATGCAGAGAGTCCTTCGTCATACCGCCGGGAGGATAGCATTGACGGTGGCTGCCATACTGATACTGGTAGCCCTCATTCTGTTCCTCGGTTCCTTGAAGAATATCCCACCTGCGCAGTATGTGCAGCTGACAGTGGATGGCATACGGGCGGGGAGCATCTACGCCCTCATCGCTTTGGGGTTCGTCGTCATCTATAGCGTGACTGGTATCATCAATTTCGCTCAGGGTGAGTTCGTTATGTTGGGCGCTATGTCTTCTGTCGCCTTCTACAACCTTGGCCTCTCCCTCCCTTCTCCATTGAAGATGTTCATGGCTGTCATCCTCTCGGTGGTGTGTGTGGCCATCATAGGCGCTGTGGTAGAGAGGATGGCTATCTATCCCGCTCGTCGTGCCTCCGTTGTCACTCTGATCATCATCACCATCGGCGTTGCGCTAGCCATCAGAGCCCTGGCCCTCATCATCTGGGGCGCAGATCCCTACTTTCTGCCCGCCTTCACCACCCTGAAGATGGAAGATCTGACCTTTCGCATCGGAGGGGTGGCACTGAAGGCCCAGAGTTTTTGGATTTGGGGGACTGTGGCGGTGGTTCTGGCTGCCCTGGCCTTCTTCTTCGAGCGCACCATCATGGGCAAGGCCCTGCGTGCCTGTGCCGTCAACAGGAGGGCGGCGGAATTGATGGGCATTAACCCCAGCCGTATGTCGCTCCTCTCCTTTGCCTTGGCGGCTGCCTTGGGAGCTATCGGGGGTATAGTCTTGGCTCCGACGCTCAGGCCCATCTACGATATGGGCCTTAAGTTGGGTCTCAAGGGGTTCGTGGCCGCGGTCATGGGGGGCTTAGTGAGTTCTCCAGGGGCGGTAGTTGGAGGGCTCATCCTGGGCGTGGCGGAGAATGTCGGGGCCGGGGTCACTAAGGCTGGCCTCAAGGATATCATCTCTTTGATTATTCTAGTGCTCATCCTTCTTTTCAGACCCCAAGGTATCATCGGCGGCGTCGAGAGGGGCGCCGAGGAGATGTAAATGGGCGTGGTGGAGGAGGGGGGCTGGCGTAGGCATCTGAATCTAATAGCGTTATTTGCCTTCATCGCTTTGATCCTAGCCATAGGTTTGAACGAGATCTTCCTCCCCTTTGGTCTCGACCTTGGAGATCTCACGGCTGGCAACCTGACGCTGGACACTATGGTTCGCATCGGCATCTTGACCATCGTCGTGGTCGGGCTCAACCTGTTGATGGGCTACGCGGGGCAGATCTCCTTGGGCCAAGCCGGTTTCTTCGGGCTAGGTGCTTACGCTTCTGCGATCTTGACCACCCTAGCGGCCAGGCATAATATCTTGCCCGGGGTGTCCGATAGTTGGTGGTGGGCTTGGCTGGTCATGATTGGTGGGATGGTGGTGGTGGGGGGCCTTGCCTACCTCTTAGGCAAGGTGATCTTCAGGCTTAGGGGTCACTACTTGGCCATGGCCACCTTGGGCTTGGGCATCGTGATCTCTATTCTCTTCCGGGAGAACCTGGGGTTCAAGGGCGGCCACATCACTGGTGCCTTCGACGGCATCCCAGATATAAGCCGCCTGGCTATCGGTGATCTCTTCCTGGTCTGGCCCAAGGAGCGGTACTACTTCTTCGTCTGGGGAGCAGCCATAGGGGCCATCATCATCGCCCTCAACATCGTCAACTCGCGAGTGGGACGGGCTCTGAGGGCCATTCACAGCAGCGAGATAGCGGCCGATACGATGGGCGTGGATATCGAGCGGTACAAGATCCAAGCGCTAGTGGTCAGCGCTATCTTCGCCAGCCTAGCCGGGAGCCTCTATGCCCACTTCCAGGGCGCGGTTACACCTGCCACCTGCAACTTTTCCTTATCTATCGAGTTGGTGGTGATGGCCGCGGTGGGCGGACTAGCCAGCATCTGGGGTGCTCCCTTCGGGGTGGCCTTCGTCTACGTGGTCAAGGAGGTATTGCGGGCTAGGATGCAGGGCATCTTGCACGGGGCCGGTGGCGAGCACGAGTTGCTCGCCTATGGCATCCTCCTGGCCATAATCATGATCTTCATGCCCGAGGGGCTGACCGCTGGCGGCCTCAAAGCGTTGCGAAGGCTACGGCAGACAAGGGTTCAGCAGAGTGGGGAGCAAGAGAAGGCCGCGGCCGACTGATTGGGGAGGTGAGGTGCAAGCGCCGATTCTCGAAGTGATAGACCTGAGGAAGGAGTTCGGCGGCCTGGTGGCTGTGGATGACGTGTGCTTCGATGTTAAACCGGGCGAGATATTGGCCATTATCGGCCCCAACGGTGCAGGCAAGACCACCATCTTCAACCTCATCTCCGGGGTTCTACCCGCTACCAGCGGGGAGATACGCTTTGAGGGGCGACTACTCAACGGTCTCAAGCCTTTCGTCATCGCCAGTCTGGGGTTGGCTCGTACCTTCCAGACGGTGCGGCTATTCGGAAATATGACCGTCCTAGAGAACGTGATGGTGGGCCGCCACGTGAAGACCAACTACGGCTTGCTCAGTTCTGCTTTCCGCCTGCCAGGGGCAAGGGTCGAAGAGAGGGGGATTATCTCGCGAGCCTGGGAGACGTTGGACTTCGTAGGATTGGAGTCCAAAGCCCAGGAGAATGCTCTTAGCCTCCCTTTGGGGCAGCAGCGGCTGCTGGAGATCGCTAGAGCCTTAGCCACCGAGCCCCGGCTCCTGATGCTAGATGAGCCAGGCTCGGGCCTCAACCGTGCCGAAAAGGAGGAACTGGATACCATGATCCGCCGCATCCAGGAGAGGGGCGTAACGATCCTTTTAGTGGAACACGACATGTACTTCGTGATGGGCATCGCCGATCGAGTTATCGTCTTAGACTACGGCGAAAAGATAGCCGAGGGAACGCCCGCCGAGGTCCAGAGCGATGAGCGAGTGATAGCTGCCTACCTGGGAGAGGAGATAATGTAGCCCTCGTCCCTCCTCTCGGTTTTGTGAGGTGTGGGTTGTTAAGGTTGGAGAAGGTCAGTACCTACTACGGCAGCATACAAGCCCTGAGAGAGATCTCCTTGGAGGTGAGGGAGGGCGAGATCGTGGCTGTCATCGGGTCCAACGGGGCGGGCAAGACCACTCTTTTGAATACCATCTCCGGCGTTGTTCCCGCCAGATCTGGGGAGATCTTTTTTGAGCGTCAGCCGATCACCAACCTAAGCCCTGACAAGATCGTGAGGCTGGGGATCACCCAGGTGCCTGAGCGGCGACAGGTCTTCTCTACCATGACCGTTTTGGACAATTTGATCCTTGGTGCCTATCATCGATATGGTCGGGACAATAAGGAAGAGATCGAGAAAGATTTGGAGTTCGTCTTCGAGATCTTCCCCAGGTTGAAAGAGAGGTTGAAGCAAGCGGCTGGGACCCTCTCTGGCGGGGAACAGCAGATGTTGGCCTTGGGAAGAGGGTGGATGGCAAAACCTAGGTTGCTCTTGATGGATGAGCCCTCTTTGGGTCTGGCCCCTCTCTTGGCCAAGGAGATCTTCAGGGTCTCGGCCGAGCTCCGGGCGCATGGCACTACTCTCCTCCTCGTGGAACAGAACGCTAGAGCAGCGCTGGAGTTGGCCGATCGGTGTTATGTGCTGGAGACGGGCACAGTGGTCTTGGAAGGCTGCCCCGAGGACCTTATAGCCGATGAGCGTGTCCAACGGGCTTACCTGGGAAAGGGGTATAGGACTTAATCGCCTGGAAGGTGGCCCCTGTTCCTAGATCTGTTTAGGTTATAGATAAAGGAGGGCTTCGTATGAGGGTGCTTTTGTCTGGCAACGAGGCGATCGCTCGGGGGGCCTATGAAAGTGGGGTGCGGGTGGCAGCAGCCTACCCTGGTACCCCTAGCACGGAGATCCTGGAAACGTTAGCCCAATATGACCAGGTTTATGCTGAATGGGCGCCCAATGAGAAAGTGGCTATGGATGTGGCCATCGGGGCTGCTTACGCCGGCAGTCGGGCTATGGCGGTGATGAAACATGTAGGGCTCAATGTGGCTGCCGATGCTTTCTTCTATGTCTCTATGACGGGCATGGAGGCGGGGTTGGTCGTCGTTTCGGCCGATGACCCCTTTATGCATAGTTCCCAGAATGAGCAAGATAACCGCCGCTACGCCAAATTCGCCCGTGTTCCCTGCTTAGAGCCCTCAGACAGCCAAGAGGCTAAGGAACTGGTGGGCGTGGCTCTAGAGATCAGTGAGGAGTTCGATAGCCCGGTCTTGCTGCGTATCACCACCCGCATCGCTCATTCCTACACCCTGGTCGAGTTGGGGGAGCGCAAGATCAAGGAGCGGACGGAGCCTCCTTCCTACAGGATCGACAGGGCGAAGTATGTCATGGTGCCCGGCAACGCGCGACGACGACACCCCATCGCTGAGGAGAGGATCGCAAAACTTATGATCTTCGCCGAGAACTTCCCCTATAACCGGGTGGAGATGAACGGCCGGAACCTGGGCATCGTCACCAACGGTGTGGCTTATCAATACGCAAAAGAGGTCTTTCCCCAGGCTTCCTTTCTCAGACTGGGCATGACCTATCCTCTGCCGGAGAAGATGATTCGTGACTTCGCGGCCCAGGTGGAGCGGCTCATCGTCGTCGAAGAGTTAGACCCCTTCATAGAGGAAGAGATCCGCCTCATGGGTATCGGTGTGGAGGGGAAGAGCATCTTTCCCATCTGTGGCGAGTTCGATCCCCATCTGGTGCGTCAAAGCGCCATTCAGGCCGGGCTTTTGCCAGCCTCGGAGGCGGTAGAGCCCAGGGAGGTCGAGGAGACGAAGGGGTTGCCCATGCGGCCACCCATCCTCTGCCCAGGGTGTCCCCACCGGGGGCTCTTCGTGACTACCAAGAAATTGGATCTGGTGGTCAGCGGCGATATCGGCTGCTATACGTTAGGCTTCCTGCCTCCTCTCTCCGCCCTCCATACCTGCGGCTGCATGGGGGCTAGCATCGGCCAGGCCCATGGCGTGAGTAAGGCTGGCATCGCTCAAAAGCACGTGGCGGTCATCGGCGACTCCACCTTCTTCCACGCCGGCTTGCCAGCCCTTCTAAATGTGGCCTACAACAAGAGCGACACCATCGTCATCATCTTGGACAACCGAACGACGGCCATGACCGGCCACCAAGAGCACCCCGGCACCGGAATGACCTTGAAGGGAGAGCAGACCAAGGCCGTGGAGGTCGAGGATGTGGCTAAGGCCTTCGGCATAAAGCGGGTGTACACCGTAGATCCTTACAACCTCAAAGAGGTGGAGAGTGCTTTGCGGGACTGCTTGGCCGCCGATGACCCGGCGGTGGTTATCTCTCGCCGTGAGTGCGTCCTCTTGCCCGAAGCGAGGAAGTCCTGGAGGCCCATCAAGGTCATCGAGGAACGGTGTAACGGTTGTGGCCTCTGTTTCGGCATCGCCTGTGCTGCTATTGTCAAGAGCGAGAGGCTGGATGAGAAGACCGGGCGAGCCAAAGCCTGGATCGATCCGCTTCTCTGCACTGGATGCGAGATCTGTGCCCAAGTATGCGCTCGGAAGGCTATTCTCTTCAGGGAGCAGATGATCGAGGAAGGGGAAGGTTCATGAAGGAGATAAATTTCTTGGTGGCTGGCGTCGGCGGTCAGGGAACGCTCCTAGCCAG
>JBHIDN010000003.1:0-14159 GCA_046760125.1 Anaerolineae bacterium | reverse complement strand
ATGGAGAAGATCCTGCCCGAGCAAGTGGGGGAATACAGGTTAAGAGAGGTTGTTGAGCCCGTGCCTCCAATGATGCTGGATCTTGCTGGCCGCAGTAGGCAAGGCAACTACACTGATGGGGGTCAGGTGGTCCACCTCATCGCCGTCCAGATGAAGAGCCTAGAAGAGGCACATAGCCTGGTTGCTCAGGTTGATGAGGAGGTAGAGAAGGCCGGGGCGGTGAGCCTCAATTCCAAGTGGGAGATCATGGGCCGTTGGCGTGGCTTCGCCGGCTGGAGCGGCGCCTGGAAGATGAGCAGGCTTGCTTGGGACAGGTGGTACGTCCGCTTCCATATCCCTGTTTGGGACGGCCAGGCCTACGGAGTAGCCTGGAACAACGGCCCCTGGGTATTCATGGTCACCAGCGACTCGAAGCGGATCCTCGAGTATTTCGTAACCGATTTCGATTACTAGAAGGGGGTGGATAATGACCACCAAAGAAGTTATTCAACCTTCGGGGCCCAACTACCTGCGCTGGGCGGCGCGAATCCTAGCGCTGGCCGTGGCCTCCTTCTGGCTCTGGTGGGGTGTTGGCTCCGCCTATGTCGAGGGCTTCACTTGAGCCAGCCTCCTGGCCCACTGTGTTCCGGGGTTGCTCATTCTCATCGCCACTCTAGT
Organism: Anaerolineae bacterium; assembly: GCA_046760125.1. GTDB lineage: Bacteria > Chloroflexota > Anaerolineae > UBA7937 > UBA7937 > UBA7937. The sequence continues at coordinate 13,502 of JBHIDN010000003.1, read as the reverse complement.
GGCCTGGAGATGGGAGAGGATGGGCGGGATCCTCCTGGTGGGAGTAGCCGTTCTGGTTACCGCTTTCCTGCTCTGGGCCCTTATCTTCCGGGGAGGCTACCGGCAGATGGCGGCTATCGTCTGGTCCACCATGGCCTTGCCACCCCTGGTAGCAAGCTTGCTCTTTCTCGCCTCATGGCGGAGAGAAAGGGAATGAATCGTGCATCGGGCGGTAGCCCTCTGCACAGGACGAGGTTAGCCAAGTAGGATTGAGGGATTTATTTGATGTGGCTTGAAGGTTTCCTTAGAACCCAACTCAGGAGACTATTAACCAAAGAGAGTTATGTTGCACTTGAAAGCAAGATTCCCTTGCTCGAGAGCAGGTTTCAGGATATGGATGAATTCGGTCTCTATCTTCATATCCCCTTCTGTCGCCAAATCTGCCCTTACTGTCCTTACAACAAGGAGATTTATCATCCTGAGGTAGCAGAAAGATACACAAATGCGGTTAAGAAAGAGATTGATATCTATTCTGAGCTGATTGGCAACAGGCCTGTGACCTCCTTTTACATTGGTGGCGGAACACCCACAACGATGCTTTATAGTGGCCTTGATAAGATTCTGGAGCATCTCTTTGAGGCCTTTAATATGCAGTGCGGCATACATATGGAAAGCCATCCAAGTGATTTGAGCGTAGACAATCTAAATGCCATCATCTCCATGGGTGTAGAGCATCTGAGCATTGGAGTGGAAGCCCTCCAAGATCACCACTTAGAGGCCCTCCACAGGCCATATGCCGTCGAACAAGTGAAGGCCGCAGTCGAACGGGCTCTCGACAAGGGCTTCAAATGCGTCAATGCGGACATCATTTTCGCACTACCTGATCAGACCTATAGCGAGGTGCAGCAAGCAGGCCATCTTCTGGTTGCGATGGGAGTCGATCAGATTGCAGCTCACCCTCTCTTCAAGTTTCCTTACACTAAATGGGCACAGATGGCTAAAGAAAACAAAAGCGCTACCATCTTCAAGAGAAGAAAGATGCTTGGCATCCTGGAGGGGATCTTTTATGACGCAGGCTTTGAAAGAACCTCTGTTTGGGCCTTCACTAAGCCAGGAGTTCCAAAGTATTGTTCTGTGACGGTGCCTCTCTACATTGGTCTCGGTGCAAGCGGAGGATCTTACCTCAAGGATGTTTTTTGCCTTAACACCTTCAACGTTCAAGAGTATATCAGGACACTCGAAAGTGGAAGGATGCCCATTGCCCTGTCGCTTGATCTGACAGAAAGCATGCAAATGGCAGGATGGCTCTACTGGAGGGTTTACGAGACAAGGTTCAAAAGAAGCGATTTCAAGAAAAGATTTGGCAAAGAATTCGATAAAGTCTACGGAAAATATATAAAGCCGTTGTCTCTCGTCGGATTCTTGAAGGATGATGGGGATGAGATAGTTCTTTCTGACAAAGGAACCTATTGGTTGCATCTATTGCAGGACTTATTCTCGATAGAATACATTAGCAGGCTCTGGGGAACTTCAAAGGAGGAGCCCTGGCCAGAAAAAGTGGTTCTATAAGAGTGATTCGTTATAGAAATGCTTCGGTGTTGGAGAGGCATCAATTTGGCGTAGCACTACGCCTAGCAATCGGCTGCCGATGATTTGGGCGGGTTGGTGGGTGTTCTTTGGCCTGGCCTCCAGGGTAGGAAGGGTAAAAGTTGGGCAATGGACGAGCGGATGAGGCTTTCTCATCCGCTCGTTTGTGCTATAATGGAGTTGTCTAATTGGAACCGGGAGGAGGTGGAGATGGAACTGGTGATTTTAGGTCTTCTGGGCCTAATTGTCTTGGTTCTGGTCCTGGTGTGGCTTCAGACCAACTCCCGCATCAACAGCCTCACCGAGCGGCTCTTGGACTCGGACCGGCGCATCCAGGAGGCCACTACCCAGTCCTTTGGGCAGATCCAGCAGAATCTAGGGGAGTTGGCCCGCACTAGCCGCTATATGGAGGAGGTGGGGAAAGAGATCTCCGGCCTTAGTGACCTTCTGCGGGCTCCCAAGTTGCGCGGCGGCATCGGAGAATTATTCCTGGGTGACCTCCTCTCCCAAATCCTCAGCCCAGAGCAGTACAAACTGCAGCACACCTTCCGCAGTGGAGAGCGGGTCGATGCGGTTATTATCCTCAAGGCAGGGATGGTGCCGGTGGACTCCAAGTTCCCGCTGGAGTCTTTCCAGCGCATGATGATAGTGGAGGACGAGGAGGAACGGAAACGCCATCGACGGGAGTTCGTTCGCTCGGTGAAGGGTCACATCGACGATATCGCCCGCAAATATATCCTCCCCGATGAGGGCACCTTCAACTTCGCCCTCATGTACATCCCCGCCGAGAGCGTCTACTACGAGACCATCATCCGAGACGAAGCCCTGGGCGAGGAGAAGAGCCTCCTCAACTACGCCTTGGAGAAGCGGGTCATCCCCGTCTCCCCCAACAGTTTTTACGCCTACTTACAGGCTATCGCCTTGGGCCTCAGTGGGTTGCAAATCGAAAAGCGGGCCCAAGAGATAATGCGCTACCTGGCTCGCCTGCAAGGCGATTTCGAGCGGTTCAAAGAGGATTACGAGACCCTAGGGGGTCACATAGAGCGAGCCAGAAAGAAATACGATGAGGCGGAAAAGAAACTGGGGAGGTTCGAGGATAAACTGCTCAGCGCCAGCGAGCCCACCGCTCCCGAGTTGCCACCAGCAAAGGTGGACCAACCAGAAGGGGAACAAGAACCTTAGGGCGAACACCAAGGCTGCCCTTACAAACGGGGTAACAACTGCTATTCGTGGTCCTAGGCCAAAAAATAACCTCTTAGAAGGTGGTCTATAAGTTGATTTCTCCCTCGCCTTGTTTTATGATTTTGATACTTTGGCCCATCAAGGGGGTACTGCATCATGCGGAAGTTCCTGACTTTCCTTGTGGTTCTGCTTTTCATCATCCTCGCTCCTCTCACCATCTATCTCTTCAACCTCCAGCGCGTTCTCCTAAATCCCGACTTCTATAGGCTCCAATTCCAAAAGCACGACCTCTATGAACAGGTCATCGTCTTGGGCGCTCAGTTCGCCGTGGGGCTCAGCCAGGGCGGAGAGGGGGAGATGGGGCCGCTCCCCATGACCGAGGAGGAGATCGAAGAGGCGTTGCGAGAGATAGTTCCTCCCTCTTGGTTGGAGAGACAAATAGAAAGGAACATCGATGCTTTCTTCTCCTGGCTCTCCTCGGACGAAGAATATCCCGCCCTCCGTTTCCCCATGAGGGATATCAAGGAGCGCGTTCCAGAGGTTGCGCCGAGGCTCCTGATCCAGATATGGGATCGGCTTCCCGTATGCCCGGAGGGTGTACCCCCCTTAGGGGAGGAGGAGCCCTTCCCCTCCTGTCGTCCCCAGGGGATGACTCGGGATGAGTTGATGAGCGAGATGATGCCCCAGGTGGAGGAGGGGTTAAAGGACTTCTTAGCCGACGTCCCCGACGAGATAAGCCTCGAAAAGGCTCTCCGAGAGGAGCCAGACGAGGCGGAGAGGGAGCGACTTCTAGCCTCTCTCAACCGGCTTCAGCGCATAGGCCGCCTTGCGCCTCTGATCTCTTATGGCCTCATCGTCCTCTGCGCCGCGCTCATCGGTCTCCTTGCTCTCCTGGCTGCCACATCCCTACGGTCGCTATTGGGTTGGACGGGAAGCGCCTTCCTGATAGCGGGGCTCATGGCCCTAGTCCCGGCTCTCTTAATTCCCTTCCTAGTGAGGGGGGCTCTTGCTATGGCCCTCGGCGGGCTAGGGATGGGGATGATCCCGCCTGCGGCGACAGAACTGGTCACTGGCCTTCTTGTGGATATGGTGGGGGCGATAACTATGCCTATTGCCATCCAGTCGGGTATCATCCTCATTGTAGGCTTTCTCTGCATCCTCCTGGCTATCATCCTTGGCCTGGTGAGGAGACCCCAACGTAAGGCAACTGAGAGCGGGGACTAAGCAACCTGCCTAACACGAGAAGAAGAAGCCCCTTTTACGGCCTTCCTCTTTCAGCAGAATAGGCTGATACTGGCCCTCTCGTTAGGTCTTATACAGCCTTCGTGCCCCGAGCGATGAAAATGCTGATGGAGACCCCCTCTCCTTCCGGAGAGTCGGTGCAGCAGGGGGTGGGGGCACACTCTATAGTGACCTTCTCGAACCCGGCCTCCCTCAGCCAACTATCGACCTGTGTCCGGTCGAACCCCAGCCAAAAATCGGCCATCTCCTCCCGCATCCATTCTTGGTCATGCTGGTCGAGATCGGTGAGGACAAGTCTGCCACCCCTCCTCAGGAGACGTGCCATCTCTTTGAGAGCCGAGGGTGGCTCTGGGATATGGTGCAAGTACATGTTAGCGAAGATGGCGTCCAGGCTGCCATCTTCTAAGGGCAAGGCTAGCCCATCAGCCTGGCGCAACTCCACATTATCAAAGCCTTTCAAGTTTCTGGCCGCCACCTTTAACATCTCTGCCGAGGCGTCGAAACCATAGATCTTTCTCACCAAGGGGGCCAGTCCCTGGATCATGAAGCCGGTCCCCGTGCCCACATCGGCCACCACCATCTCTGGAGAGAGCCCGGCCTGCTCTATGGCTGCCCCTCTGACCGTCTCATCGAAATATCCGGCTCGGAGGTCATCCCACTCTTCAGCGACCTGGTCGAAATAGTCCATCTTTCTTTACCCCTTTACACGAGTTAGATATTCTCCTGTTCGGGTATCCACCCGCACGATATCGCCCTCTTCTACAAAGAGGGGCACCTGTACCACCAGCCCCGTCTCCAGAGTGGCTTTCTTGGTGGCCCCGGTAGCGGTATCCCCTTTGATTCCGGGCTCGGTCTGTGTGACCTCCAGGTCCACGGTGACGGGGAGTTCCACTTCCACCGGACGCCCCTCGTGCATGGAGATATGGAGGGTCAGCCCTTCTTTAAGGTAATGGACCTTCTCTCCCAAGGCCTCGGCGCTAAGTGCCGGCTGCTCATAGGTCTCCGTGTCCATGAAGTAGTAGAGATCGCCATCGGTGTAGAGGTATTGCACCTCCCGCAGTTCGAGGCGCACCTCCTCGAACCTCTCATCGGCGCCAAAGACCCGCTCGATGGTGGCTCCGGTCTTGAGGTTGCGCAACTTCACCTTCACGTTGGCGCTCCCTCGGCCGATGAAGGAGTGCTGATACTCCAAGACCCGATAGAGGTCGCCTTCATACTCGAAGGTGACGCCTTTTCTCAAATCACTGGCTGAGATCATATCATGCTCCCTCCTGAACCTTCATGCCCTCTCAATCCATTCCGCCGCCACTTTGGGCAACTCTTCTGCTGAGCCCTTTTGGATGGTGCATTGGGGCAGGGAATCGATGAAGACACTTCCATAATATTTGGTGAGGACCCTTTTATCCAGCACTACTACTACCCCCCGGTCGGTCTTGGAGCGGATAAGGCGGCCAAACCCCTGCCGGAAGCGGAGCACCGTCTGGGGGACGGCGTATTGGCCGAAGGGGTCCTCGTAGGCCTCGCTCCGGGCGGCGATGATGGGGTCGTCGGGAACGGGGAAGGGAAGCCGGGCGATCACTAGACAACTCAAAGCCTCGCCCATCACATCTATCCCCTCCCAAAAACTCCGCGTCCCCAGAAGGACGCTTTGGGGTTGATGCCGGAAGTTCTCCAAGATATGGTGTCGGGAACCGTCGATCCCTTGGCCATAGACCTGTATCCCTCTCCCTTCCAATGGCCGGGCCAGGGCTTTATGGGCTTCCAAGAGATGGGCCTTGGAGGTGAAGAGGCCTAGCGTCTTGCCACCCACAGCCAGGCAGAGATGAAGGAGGGTCTCATTCGCGGCCTTAAGGTAGCCGGGTGTGTTGGGCTCTGGGATATCGGTGGGTATGAATATGAGGGTGGAGGTCTCATAATCGAAGGGGGAGCCCAAGGTCAGTTCTTCGGCATCTTCGAGCCCTAAGCGCTCCCGAAGGTAACCGAAGTCATCCCCCGTCCGGAGGGTCGCTGAGGTGAGGAGCAGGGTTTCCAGGGGGGCGAAGAGGCTCTCCCTGAGGATATCGCCCACGTGAAGGGGAGCATCATGGAGGGATATATATTTTTCCCCTGCGGCGATGGTCGCCCAGTAGATCCGTCCTGGCTGGGGTTGGGCTATGATGGCCTCCATCTCCTGGCGGAGGGTATGGACCTCGCTTTCCCTCTCCCTAAGTTCGAAGAGGAGATCTTCGTACTCTTCTCCCAGGCCCAGGAGGCCTCGGTGGACCACTTTTAAGCCCTCGGCCAGCCTGGCTAAGCCTTGGGATAGAGGTTCCCAGGCCATCTCCACCTGAACCCAGTCTGGCTGGGCTCGGAGGGCGGAGGTGAGGCGTATCCGTTGATCGTACCGCTCGTTGCCCCGGCGATGATGTGCCAGGAAGAGGGAGAGGGCCTCTAGGAAGGTGCGTAAAGTTTCCCTGGTATTGACCGCTTGTTGCCGCACCACTTCTATATAGCCTTCCACCTCGCGCCTGAGAGTAGAGGCTGCACTCCTTTCTTTCAGATAGGTGGATAGGCGGTTGAGCAAGCCGTAGGCCTTCCCTCGGGAGTCGATCCTCTCCAAGAGGGCGTAGATCCAGCGCTGATTGACCTCCGCGCTCAGTTGCTCGGTGGCCCGATCCTCCAAATGATGGGCCTCATCTATGATGAGATGCCTATATTCGGGGAGGGCTCGGTTCTCGGTCATCATATCTGAGAGGAGAAGGGCGTGATTCACCACGATGATATGAGCCCCCTCCGCCCTGCGACGCGCAAGGTAGAAGTAACATTCTCTCAGGAAGGGGCATTTCTCTGGCTCGCAGGGCTCCTCGGCAGAGACCCTGGCCCAGACCTGCTCCTCCCCCTCCAAGAGGCTCAATTCCACCCTATCGCCGGTCATGGTCGTGGGAAGCCAGACCAGGATCTTGGCTAGGACTCCGATCTCTGGGCGGGTTAGCCCCTCTCGACGCTTCAAGTAAGAGAATTTTCGCAGACAGAGGTAGTTGCTCCGTCCCTTGAGGAGGGCGGCCTCGAACGGTAGGATCTGTTGGAGGTCGGGGATGTCCTTCTTGAAGAGTTGATCCTGGAGGTTGATGGTGTTAGTGGAGACGACCACGTGACGGCCGTTCTCCACGGCGAAATGCACCGCCGGTAGAAGGTAGGCTAGGGATTTGCCGATGCCGGCACCCGCTTCGATGAGGCGATGCTCCCCCTCGTTGAAGGCCCTGGCCACGGCTTTGAGCATCTCCACCTGCTGGGGGCGATACTCATAATGAGGCAAGTATTCCTTTAGGGGACCTCCTTCCTCCAAGGTGGCACTCAAGGCCTCGACGTCAAGAGGCTTAGGATTCGAGGTGGGCTTGAGCCGCTTCAATTCAACCCTCCGGGAGAAGAGAGGGCTGAGGAGCGCCTCCTGGCCCCTCCTGGCTACCAACTGCTCCCGAAGGCTTGTGCCAAAGGTTGCGGCCTTCTCTCGCTCCAAGTCAAGGAAGAAGTGGCGTAACGGCCAATCGCTTCCCAGGGCCAGCCGGTTTATTTCCTGGATGGTTTTCAGATCCAGGCGCAGGGCACGCTCCCAAAGGCCCCCAAAAACCTCCTTGGTCGTCAGGGCATCGGCTAGCGCGCGATGTTCCTCTTCCTGAGAAACCCCTAAGGTCTGGGCCAGAGCCGCCAAACTATAACTGGGGACATAGAGGACGAGGCTGCTGGCTAACTCAAAAGTGTCCAGGGCTTGATGAGTGAGAAAGAGGCCGTGCTTCCCCAGGAAGGCCAAGTCGAAAGCGATATTGTGACCCACGAGGGGGTGATGCCCCACGAAGCGGGAGAGAGGCCCCAGAAGAGAGAAAAGGGGAGGGGCACTATCCGCCTCCTCCGGGCTTATCCCGGTAAGGCGTTGGATGTTATAGGGGAGGGGGCGCTGGGGGTTGACCAGGCTGGACCAGGTATCTAGAACTTCCTGCCCACGAAACTTCACCGCTCCGATCTCGATGATAGCATCTCGCTGGGGATCTAGCCCTGTGGTCTCGATATCTAAGGCTACATATATATGTGGCATATCTCCCCTCGCTTAGCATTATACAATAGACCGCCCAAAAGATGATAAAGCCCGCCCTGATGATATGGGGGCGGGCGTAAGGAAAAGCGTCTCCGCTTTAGCCGCTCACCTTCTTCCAGTCGGCCAGGAAACGCTCGATACCTACGTCGGTGAGGGGGTGTCGAATCATCTTCAGGAGCACGGGATAAGGGACGGTGGCGATATGGGCCCCGGCCAGGGCGGCCTGGGTGACATGGAGGGGGTGGCGGATGCTGGCGGCGATGACCAGAGTATCGAGGTCATAGTATTCGAGTATCTCCACTATATCAGCCAGCACTTCCATACCATCGTGGCCAATATCATCGAGGCGGCCCACGAAGGGGGAGACGAAGGTGGCTCCCGCCTGGGCGGCCAGAAGGGCCTGATTGGGCGAGAAGACCAGGGTGGCGTTGGTGCGAATGCCTTGGGCGGTCACCAGACGCCAAGCGGTCTCTTTGTCCGTTTCGCACTCCCCTTCCCAGGCGCAACCTGGGCAGATCGTCTCTGGTTCCCTCTTCCGTTGAGAGAGGGTGTATATGGCCTTGAGTCCCTCCTTGGTGACCGGTACTTTGATGACCACATGGGGTGACCAGCAGGCTATCTTCTCCGCCTCGGCGACCATCCCTTCCGTCTCCTCGCTCGTCACCTCGGCGCTGATGGGGCCTTGTACCAGATAGCATATCTCTTGGGTGACCTGGCGATAGTCGCTCCGCCCCGCTCTCATCATCAGAGAGGGGTTAGTGGTCACCCCCCTGATGACGCCAAGTTTTACCGCCTCCCTTATCTCCTCGATCTTCGCTGTGTCTAGGTAGATCTCCATGCGATCACAAACCTCCGTAAGAAATCTTGGCTGGCATCAGTAAAGTTTCAAGCGTCTGGGATGTCCTTACGGGATCCTGTGAGGAAACTCGGACGCCACATCGGCCCGAAGGGCTTCTTTTTCCGCCTCTTTGACCGCGCCGATGAAGTCGCGGAAAAGGGGATGTGGCCGGTTGGGTCGGGACTTGAACTCCGGATGGAACTGAGTTCCCACCATCCAGGGATGATCTTTGAGTTCCGCGATCTCTATCAGACGGCCATCGGGGGAGGTGCCGCTTATGATGAGCCCCCCCTCCTTGAGCAACTCTCTGTAGTCGTTGTTCACCTCGAAGCGGTGCCTTCGCCTCTCCGAGATCAACTCCTGGCCATAGGCCTTGAAGGCTAGGGTGTCGGGCAGGACCCGACAGGGGTAAGCCCCCAATCGCATAGTGCCTCCCATCTCCGATATGCCCCTCTGCTCTGGCAAGAGGTCGATGACCGGGTATCTGGTTTGGGGGTCGAACTCCGTGCTGTTGGGCTCCTCGCTCCCCAGCGCGTGACGGGCTAACTCTATAATCATCACCTGCATCCCCAGACAGAGGCCGAGATAGGGCACTTTCTTCTCTCGGGCATAGCGACAGGCCTTGATCTTTCCCTCTATCCCTCGCACATCGAACCCTCCAGGGATGACGATCCCCCCCACCTCATCCAAACGCTCCCACCCTCTCCCCTTCTCCAACTCCTCGGCGTCGATCCAGTCTATCTCCACCTCTCTATCGTGGTAGAGGGCAGCGTGACACAGCGCCTCTCGCACACTGATGTAGGCATCCGGCAGGGTCACATATTTTCCCACCACGCCGATGGGAAGCCTCTCTTTCGGCTCCTTCATCTTCTTTACCATCTCCCGCCAGGCGGAGAGATCCTTGCGCCGTCTAGGCAGTTCCAACCGCTCCATAATGAAATCTCCGAGCCCCGTCTCCTCTAAGAGGAGAGGGACTTCGTAGATAGTGGGCACGGTGATGAGGGGGATGACAGCCTGGACCTCCACGTCGCAGAAGAGGGCAATCTTCTCCTTCAGTTTATCATCCACCGGGTAGTCGGAACGACAGACGATGACATCGGGCTGGATGCCGATGCTCCGCAACTCCTTCACGCTATGTTGGGTGGGCTTGGTTTTGAGTTCGCCAGTGGAGGAGATATAGGGGAGGAGGGTAAGATGGACGTAGAGGACATTCTCTCGACCCATATCTTTGCGCATCTGGCGGAGGGCCTCCAGGAAGGGGAGCCCCTCGATGTCGCCTACGGTGCCACCAACCTCAGTGATCACCACCTCGGCGCTCGTCTCGCGGGCCACCCTTCTGATGCTCTCCTTTATCTCGTCGGTGATATGGGGTATCACTTGGATGGTCCCTCCCAGATAATCCCCCCTTCTCTCCTTGGCGATGACCGCTTGGTAGATCTGACCGGCGGTCACATTAGAAGAGCGGGTGAGGTTCTCGTCGATGAACCGCTCATAATGCCCCAGATCCAAGTCCGTCTCTGCTCCGTCCTCTAAGACATAGACCTCCCCATGCTGGTAAGGAGACATGGTCCCCGGATCGACGTTGATATAAGGATCCAGTTTTTGGATGGAGATGGCAATACCCCGGCTCTTTAGGAGGCGACCGATGGAAGCCGCGGTGACCCCCTTGCCTACCGAAGAGACTACACCCCCGGTGCAGAAAATGAACTTAGCCATCTCTACCTATGGAGAGAGCACGAAGCCTCGCTCCGTGCTCTCAAGACCCTTGCATATACCACTCTATAGCTCTCTTCCGACATCCCTATACTCTTTTGATAGATCCCAAACTATCAAAAATCATATCATAACTCGGTTCCCCTGTCAACGAGGGCCCTCGACTTCACGGCTAACCAGGCCTGCTTCGTTCTCTCCACTTCTTCCCGCGAAGGGGAGACCCCGCCATACCGCACCCGGATGTAGCTCTCCGTTATGTAAGATAACTGCTCCCGGCTCTCAGGCCAGGTCTGACTCAGAGTAGGCAGATACTCGTAGGGCGTCTCCCCCGGTCTACGAGGGAAACCTAGGTTCGCCGCGAACCTGAGCATGGTGGCGTAGATCCCCCTGATGGAGGAGAGGTCCTCCCGCCAGGGGCGGAGGCGGTCCTTCAAGCCGGCGAGCCCCTCGTCTCCGGCAAGCCCGCCCCAAGCCCCTCGGAGAAAAGAAGCCAGATCTTGCGCCAGGAGAGCTGGGGAGAGGATCGACTTCCTGATTTCGCTGCTTGCACCTCTCCGCATCTCTTGCCATCGGCGTAGGGATCTGGCCGTGAACCAGACGACAAACAAGAAGAGGATGATGGGCACAACCACCACAAAGATATTTAAGAAACTGACGACAGAACTCACCATCCGCTCCAGAAATGGGTTGGCTGCCGTAGTAGAGGGCCCTTCTGAGGCGGGCGGGGTTAACTGAGCAAACTGTATGGAAAGGCGAGACAAGAGGTTCGCTATGATCTGGGCTAGGAAGGCAAAAGGCAGAAGGAGATAGTAGAGTAAGGGGGGCAAGATCTTCCCCGTCCAAAACCTCAAGGGGCCCACCGTCTTAAGGGATAAGAGATAACTAGCCACCGTTCCCAAGAAGAGGAGGGTGAGAATGGCCGAGCCAGGCACCGCCAGCCAATAGATGTTGAAAGGTGAGGGAGCCTCCCTTTGTTCCTGGGCCTTCTCCACCCGGGCCAGAGCCATGGCTAGAAGGGCGGAGAGGAAGTAAAGGAGGACAAAGGGCGCCATATCGAAGGGGAGGAGCATGAGGCCCAAAACTACCGCCCCGGTGAGGGCCACCATGCCCAGTCTAAAGAGATGGCTCACAAAGTAGGGCCCTAACGATTCCCGACCCAGGTTGATGCCCCGCCACCAGAGATAGAGGGTAGCTATAAGGGCCATGATCCCTGGGGTGATGAGTTCACCGGCGAGGATGTTACCCACTCTCAAAAGTTCGCCTATCCATCGAAAATCGAGGAGAGCGTACTTTGGAAAAAGATCCCCCTTGATGATCAGCATGCTGATGAGAAGGGCTAGTATGGTTATCGCCGGTTGGGAATAGGAGGGGCGCATCTTCGCTAAGAGGCGAGAAAGGTATATGGCTACTAGGAGAAGGATGAAGGTGCTAAAGAGGGAGAGAAACCGGGGCCCTATTGCGCCCCCCAAGATGAGCATGAGGGGGTAAGCCCAACTTATCTCCATAGCCGCCACTGTGACGGTCAAAAGTTCCTTACGCCAGGCTATGCGAGGCAGGCTCATATCTCTCCTCTTCAGCCGCCGCAATATCCTTCTCCCTTAGACGATGGACGGTGATGCCTTTGAGGTTTCTCTCTATTCTATCGTCCAAAGAGATCAGACAGAGGCGGCGACCCGCATCACGCAGCCTTTCCAGTTCGTCGAGAAGGGGCTCGGTGACGATGGGGGTCACGCAGAGCAAGGTGGCTCCCCAAAAGAGATGTCGGCTCTCCCGAGCCAGAAACTCCTCCATAGGCATGAGGGGAAAGGGGGTGACCGCAGCCAAGGCTTCCAGTATGTGGGTGATCTGGTGAGGTGCCCGCCCGGGCATCACTTTGATCGCCTGGTCAGAGAGAGGCCAACTGGAGTTAGCCAGAAAGCCGGTGGCGTACCGATGCTCCAGCGCATAGTGGGCTATGGAGGCGGCTACAGTGACCGCTCTCTCTAGAAGGGGGGCATCCACCCCCTCCCAGTGGCGAGCGAAGGTGGCCACATTGAGCATCACTACCAAGTGTGGCGTGGTAGTCGGTTCATAGACCCTCACCTGGAGTCGGCGATGGCGAGCCGTCGCTTTCCAGTGGATCCGTTTGAAGGAATCCCTAGGTCGGTAATCACGCACCCCGATGGTGCGGCTAGGGTCCTCGAAAATCCGCTGTTCGGCCTTCATATCTCCGAAGGGCTCTTTGGAGGGCAACCCTAACTCCGCCAGGGGGATGATATGGGGGTAGACGATGAGCCGGTCGGTGGTGGGCGCTTCCTGTCGGCTCTCGTAGAAGCCAAAGATGTCGCCCGAACTGAGACGCGCGGGACCAAAGTAGTGGATCCCTCGGTTGTCACATCGCAATCGATAGCCCCAGGTCACCTCCTCGTACCAGCGCATGGAGAGGAGGTTGATCAGATAGCCTACTTGAGACTTGGAGGAAGAAGTCAACTCTTCCTCTAAAAGGGTTACTTTCAGGGGGAACTGGTCCTCGATACGTAACCAGACCAGAGGCAAGGGCTTCCGGTTGGTAACCCGGACTGTCAGTTCCACCACCTCGCCGGGGAAGGCTCTCTTCTCGCCAAAGAAACGGGCATACTCCACCCGCCGCAGCGAGTATCTATTCCACAGCCAGGCTAGAGGGGTTACGGTCAAGGTGAGGGTAGCCAGGAGGGTGAGCCCTGGCCATTGCAAAAGGAGCCCCAAAAGTAGCCCTGCTAGAGCCAGGCCCGCCCACCCGCGCTCGAACATCTATACCTCCTCTACGGGGACCGGCACCTCTTCCACGATCTCTCGCAGGATATCCTCCACGGAACGGCCGCGCAGACGAGTCTGGGGGCTGGCTCCCAGTTCTAGAAATTCGTGCTCCCGCGT
>JBHIDN010000002.1:0-23044 GCA_046760125.1 Anaerolineae bacterium | reverse complement strand
TAGCACCTACCCCCTGCCTCGATCTGCCAGGTGAATCCGTCATAGTAAGCGTACTTCAGGTCGTCGGGGGTCATATCATAGTAACTGATGTGCGGCCGCCCAGAAGAGTCCAGGGCCAGGGAGGCGTGCCGGCCCGCGTCTCCGACACCGTCCACCGTCTCGATCTGGCAGACCAGTCGCGAGAGCCTGAAGTTGACCACGGTATTCTGCCCCGCTATGAAGTGAACGTTCTCACGGGTGCTGCTCGGGAAGCGGGTGGCACGAGCCACCAGCGTGTAGGTGCCGGGAGGAAGCTCGGGGAAGGTGTAGTTGCCGCTTGCATCGGCGGTGGCAGTGTCCACCACGTTCCCGTTCTGCATCGCATCGACGGTGGCTCCGGAGATGGGTTGGCCAGTTGTAGCGTTGGTGACCGTTCCGGAGATGCTTCCGCCCGTCCTCACGGTAAAGGTGAGGGTGTTGGACTGGGTCTCCGGGAGTCCCCAGTGACCACTGTAGAAGGCGGTAACCGTTATAGCATTAGGGTGATTTTCGACGCCTAGAACGTGCTCCTTGGACGATCCTGTGTTCAGAGGCAGTGCGGAAATCGCCGTCTCAAGGGGCTCTGGCACAGTTCTAAGCGAGGTGGGGGTCGTCTTGTTCGTTTACGACGGCGACGAATCGCCCCAGGCAAGTCCGACTCACCGTACTCACAACCACACTATTGAGCGGAATCGTCAGTGCGTGTCTTCAAGATCTGATGGATACGTTGACGGCTTGCGCCGAAGCCGTGGGCTATCCTCTGAAGAGTCAAAGCTTCCCTCCTCAGCAGGGCGATGGTCCGGTGCTCTCGGGGATGGATCTTCGCGTCAGGAAGGGGATGTTTGAGGAGGAATTCCCCCCATCGTTGCCGAGACTTGACCTCTGCACGCATCCGTATTATTCTGTCAGTGAGAAGCAACCTGCACACCACTATCAGTTGTGCATGCCAAAGGGTTGTCTGAACTGCGGACAAAAGTGCTGAGGATTTTGTCCACAAGCACCGGGTCGTGACTCTTCCAAAGTCTTCAGCACTTTTCAGGGAAAAAGAGAGCGGCTCTTCTTGGCCGGAAGAACCGCAACCACAATATATGGGTCTCTCGCGGGATTATCCCCTATATCTTGTGCCAAATGGGGCGGGCGGGATTCGAACCCGCACGGAGTATTACTCCAGCGGATTTTAAGTCCGCAGCGTATACCGTTTCGCCACCGCCCCAGGAGATGGTAGTAAATGGCCGATAGCCTCATTCTGTCTCCCAGCTATCGGCTCACATCTGTAGAGGCGACGGCCGGACTCGAACCGGCGATCGGGGTTTTGCAGACCCCTGCCTTATCCATCTTGGCTACGTCGCCCTAAGAAACGAACCTTGGTTTGAGCCTTTCTCTAATCGAAGTAGAGATGCCACCAGACCCGGCTCGAACATCGGGGAAATGAATCTACCTAGATCTTAGGACAATGTTGATCTATTGACATTATACACTTGATAGATTCTTCTTGTCAACCGGTTAACAGGTTCTAGGGACCTCGGATAGTGGAGGAATCTCATTGAAGCGAGGAGGGCTCCCCCATACCAGCAGGGTTTCCTCGCCCCTTTATCATCGCTGAACGATAGCAGTGCAATAGAGCGGCGATCCAAAAGACTCAGGGTTGCTATCGCTTCCGGGGCGATCAAGGCACGCCCCAGCCATTGGAGTGAAGAGCAAACATATAACTTCTCGGAACTTCAACGCTCTTGCTCTGCCACGTATCCTCTTTGAATGTGCTATCTTATGAACCTCTCCACAAGGGTGAGGGAATAATACCCTGCCAGGGCCACCATTGTATCCTTGATGCTTTTCCCCAGGAGACAACTGAGGAAGAACCTGGTCACCGGAAAACGGAGAGCCCCGGCGGCGATCCCGGCCAGGTCGAAGAGAGGGTTGGGTATAGCGGAGAGAAATATGATAGTGAGGGTGCCGTGGCGCTTCATCCACTCTTCGAAACGGGTGTACATCGCCTGGTGCTCGATCACTCCCTGGCCTGCATACCCAGCCAGATAACCTGTCAACTCCCCTAAGGCGTCTCCCAGCCCGGCTATCAGCCCTACCAAGAGAGGGTTTAAGATGCCCCCCATGGCGAAAACGGTGGCTATGCCGGGTACAGGGACGACTACCGTGGCGCTAGCCAAAAGGGTGACGACGAAAACGCCGAGATAACCTGCACCTGCATATTCTTCTATCCGCTGGCGAAAGAGGAACAAGACGGTGGTGACGGTGACCGCCAATAAAAGCGCTAGTAATCGCTTAACAACCGCTCGAATCCGCGATCCCCCTAACGCTTTCTCCATGATTCACTCCTCTTCGATGACGATAGTAGAGATCATATCTCCTGGGGGCGCGTCGGGGTCGGCGACGGGGTCTCGAGGCGTGAGGGAGAGGAGAACCTCCATCCCATCCACTACTTTGCCAAATATGGAGTGCCGGCCATCGAGGTGGGGCTGGGGAGTGTAAGTGATGAAGAACTGGCTGCCGTTGGTATCGGGCCCCGCGTTGGCCATGGAAAGGATACCGGCCGAGTTGTGGCTGAGGGAAGGGCTGAACTCATCGGGGAAGGTATAACCTGGGCCACCGCTACCCGTGCCCGTGGGGTCGCCAGCCTGAGCCACAAATCCAGGGATCACTCTATGGAAGGTGCAGCCGTTGTAGAAACCCTCGCGCGCCAAAAAGACGAAGTTATTGACCGTCATAGGAGCCTCATCATCGAAGAGGAGGAGCCTGATATCGCCTTTCTCCGTCTTGATGGTGGCATAGTAGGTCTTCTCTGTGTCGATGATCATGGGCGGCGGAGCATCATATCGCTGGGGTGCAGGCTTCGCCCTTCCACAAGAGATGAGAATCGGTAGAGAAAGTCCGACCAGCGAAGCCAGAAATAGGTTGGATAGCCACTTCGGCTTACTTCTTCGCACTAGGCTACACCTCCTCTCTTCTTTTAGAGGGAACCCCGATCCTCACGATCTTATCCCGGTTGCTGGTCACATGCTTCGTAGCATCGACAGCATCCACTATCAGGGGAGCGTGGGTCACTATCCAGGCGTAGTCGTACAGACTATGCCCCGCCACGATGACCACGCAATCTTGCTCCTTTAGGAGTTCCTCTGAGAGGGGCATCGATTCCAAGGTCAACTCGCCCGGGTGGAAGAGATCAGGCCCCACGGGAAAGAGTGGGATGTAGGGGTCATTGTAATTCACCGTCGCGCCGCGCGCTAGGAGTAGTTCGATCACCCTCTTGGCTGGCGAATTCCGAGCGTCATCCACGTCCTTCTTGAAAGCCACTCCCAAGATCAAGATCTTAGCCCCTTGTAAGGTTTTCTCTCGTCTATTGAGCGCATCGCCAATTTTATTACAGACGAAGTAGGGCATGCTCTGGTTCACCTCGGCGGCTAACTCGATGAATTTGGTGTAGAAGTCGTATTCTCTAGCCTTCCAGGAGAGGAAATATGGATCTACCGGGATGCAATGTCCACCCACGCCAGGCCCGGGATAGAAAGGCATGAACCCGAATGGTTTTGTGCTGGCAGCCTCGATCACCTCCCAGATATCTATTCCCATCAGTTCGCATAGTTTGGCCAGTTCGTTGATGAGGGCGATGTTGACGCTGCGGTAGATATTCTCCAAGAGTTTGGTCATCTCCGCAGCCCGAGGAGAGGAGACGAGATGCACCTCCGGCGTGATGGTGGAGAAAAGAAGCCTGGTCAACTCCCCACACCGGGGGGTGAGTCCCCCCACCACCTTTGGGGTGTTCTTTACCGTGTGCTCTTGGTCTCCAGGGTTGACCCGCTCGGGGGAAAAGGCGAGAAAGAACTCCTCACCCACCTTTAGGCCTGAGGATTCAAGCAGGGGCAATACCTCCTCCTCAGTGGTGCCGGGATGGGTGGTGCTCTCCAGGACCACCAACTGTCCAGGGGTCAGCCGCTTGGCGATCCCCTCGGAAGCGGCGATGATATACGAGAGATCCGGTGCTTTGGCATCGTTGAAGGGGGTAGGGACGCAGATGAAGATGATATCCGCCTCCTTCAGAACATCGTAGTCAACCGTGGCAGTGAGTTTCCCTCGCTTTACCTGCTCCGAGATATCTTCGGAGGAGATATCGCCGATATAACTCTTGCCCGCACCGACAGAGGCCACTCGCTCCTCATCTACATCCAATCCCGTCACCCGAAAGCCGCTCCTGGCGAACTCCACCGCCAGGGGTAAGCCCACATACCCCAGCCCGATGACTACGATGTGAGCCTTCCTCGTTTCGATCTTTCCCTTCAGTTGTGTGAATACCATAACTACCTCCGCGACCCATCCAACTCTACCCGCTCCAGCCTCACCAATCCGAAGAGTCCGCCTAGGGCCACGCTTCCCCCAAGGATATAAGCCTCCACCAGCCCGGCTTGCATGATGAAGGTGGCTATAACCCCCAAGGCGCCGCAGAAAAGGTAGCAGGCCATCACCGCCTCCCTCTGCGAGAGGCCCATCTTTACTAAGCGGTGAGAGAGGTGATCCTTTCCCGGGTTAGTGATAGGGTTGAGCCCCCGCCTGAGGCGGGAGATGACAACTAGCGTGGTGTCGAAGATGGGGATACCCAGGACGATGACCGGGATCATCCAGGTGATCTTCTCTGGGTGGCCGGGAAAGCGGAGTTTTATCCCCACCGCCGCCAGGACGAAGCCCAGAAAGAGGCTGCCCGCATCCCCCATGAATATGGTGGCCGGATTCAAATTGTAGTAGAGGAAACCGAGACAGGCCCCTAACAAGGCGGCAGCCAGGCTGCCCACCAAATATTGACCGTTCAGGGCTGCCAGGAGGAGAAAGAAGGCCGCGGCTACGGCCCCTATCCCTCCTGAGAGGCCATCCATGTTGTCCAGGAGGTTGAGGGCGTTGGTGATGCCTACTACCCAAAGTAGGGTTACCCCAAAATTGAGGATAGGGTTATGGAGAAAAGCGACCTGGACCCCGGAGAGGAAGAGGAGAGTGGCAGCCAGACTTTGACCTCCTAACTTGAGAAGGGGCCTGATCCCCCAACGGTCATCCCAGATCCCCAGGAAGGAGACCAGGGTGGCGCTCACCAGGATGCCGATCAACTCCGACACATAACGCCGTTCGCCAGAGAGGAGAAGGGCTGCGATGAAGGCCAGGTAGAGGGCCACTCCTCCAAGGAGCGGCATCGGGGTGAGGTGGATTTTGCGAGGCTCAGGCCGATCTACCATCCCCATACGGGCGGCTATCCGCTGGAAGAGGGGCGTGACCCCCACGGCTAGAGCCAAGGCGGTAGCGAATACGAGAAGCAGATTCCCCATTAAGTCCCCCAATAGGCGATGAGAGCGTCCCAGAAGGGCCTCTCGGTGGGGTTGGCTAGGTCCCTGGCCAACTGAGCCTGGGCTAGGGCCTCGTCCAAGCGTCCCGTCTGGTAAAAGAGCAGAGCCAACCGGCTACGAGTTCCGAAAGTGTCATTTGACTCCGCGATCGCCAGAAACTCTTGAATAGCCCCCTCCAGGTCCCCCTTTTGAATATAAAAGTAGCCCAGATTGATGCGCTCCCTTACCTCTTCGGAGGCGGTGAACATGATCTCTTGGTGGGCCTGAACGGCGTAGGTATCGATCAGGAGTAGGTAAGTCTGCCCATATTCCGGGTCTAGAGCCAAAGATTCTTGGAATTTGGCGATCGCCTTCTCGTAATCCTCAAGAGCCTGGTAGGTCTGGCCCCACTCGTTCATGAGTTGGGCGTTATGGGGGCTTAAAGTTGTGGCCTCCTGGTAATAGTGTAGGGCCTGCTGCAGCCTCTCCCTCCGCTCTTCTGGGTCTTTTGTCAATCCACCCCAGATGTTGTAGATTCGTCCCAAGTTGGCTAGATGATCGGTATTTAAGGGGTTAATAGCCCTCGCTTTCTCTAGAACCACTTGCCCACTCTTCATGAGGCTTCCTCTGTCCAACCTGGCTATCTGTTCTGGGGTTAGGCTGAAAAGATC
The DNA here is from genome assembly GCA_046760125.1 of Anaerolineae bacterium. Classification (GTDB taxonomy): domain Bacteria; phylum Chloroflexota; class Anaerolineae; order UBA7937; family UBA7937; genus UBA7937. The sequence goes on along the minus strand of JBHIDN010000002.1, from coordinate 17,037 downwards.
GTCAAGGGTATGAGGTTCGAAGGATGGTTGCGCGGTAGTCTCCGGAGCGGTTTTCGCCTTTTCCAGGATGGAGCGGGCCAAGAAGATGTAATACCAATCCTGATCTGGGGCTAGTTTAATCGTCTCCTCGTAGATGGCTATGCTGGCGTCCCACTGCTGGCGGCTATCCCATTCCAGGCCTTGCTTATAGATGGTGTCGGCCTGGATGGGGTTTATGTTGGTAGTAAAGATAAGAACGGCCACCAGAGGCAGAAACAGGGGGTAGAGGGCCCTTCGAGGCCAGGAGGCCGGGGCGAAGGCTCGCTCTCCCTCTCGCATCAACGCCAGGGCGGACAGGAAGAGTAGCCCAAATGTGGCCAGGTAATATATCATCACCGTCCCTGTCCCTCTCCAGGCCAGACCTATTACCTCCTCTATGGTGGTCGCAGGGGAAGTGATACTCACTATCCTCCTCAGAGATAAAGCAAATATCAAAGGGAGACCCAAGGAGATAAGGCCATAGGAGAGGAAGGAGAGCAACGGGCTCTCGCCCCGGGGGGCTGCTTCGCTCGCTATCTCAGCGAAGATGAGACAGGTGGCTAAAGCCCAGGTGAGGAAGAAAAGCCAAGGGATACTGAACCCCTTAGCCGCGGGATCGAAGCCGGGGATCAGGAAGCCAAAGGTCAGGGTGATCAGGAGAAAGGCCACCAGGAGAGAATAGGGGAGGAGAGGAGCGAACCCCTCCCACCAGGATGACTGGGGAGCGGTTTCTGGGACTCCTCTTTTCTTCCTCCGCTTCTGTTTAGGGTTGATTTTCGAGGCAGAAAGAAGTTTTGCCTCCGAGGCTGTACCTTCCAAAAGAGGGTATCCGGTTATGATTAACAGAGCAACATAGAGCCAGAAGTAGGTTCTCGTGGCAGCGATGGCTATCCCAAAGTGGATCTCTATGAAGTGGGCCACGATGGCCGAGAGGAGAGCCACTAAGAGCGTCTCATAGGGGTTCGCTCTCTCTTTGGCCTTGCTGAATAGGCCTTGGGCCACCAGATAGGCCAATAGTCCGCTCACCAGCCCTACCGCTAGTCCCACCCCCGAAAGCCGCCAGGTGCCCTCCAATAGTCGAGGCCCTACAGCCCCCAGAAACCCGCTAATCGACCAAAGAATGACATAAACGTTTCTCTCACTTCTGCCCCCGATGAACCCCAACCACTTAAAGCCGTAGTAGAAGAGGCTGCCGAAGAGGAATATGTAGGCTAGAAAGCCGAGAAAACCCGTGGTCACCAAAACGTCGAAGGTCTCGTTGTGAGAGCGATCCGGCATCTTATTCCGGGCCTCATAATGTCCCAGTTCTGGGGGGTAGAACCTGCTAAAAGCCACGTACATCGACTCCGGCCCATAGCCGATGAGGGGACGAAAACTGTTAAGCCTATCCAGGCTGTCTGGCGGCAAGCCTAAAGGCTCGTGAGGGGCGATTAACTCTACAGCCCCTTCCCAGATCAGGACCCTCACCTTCCCCGTGCCCGTCTCCGTCTCAAAGACCCGACCCAAGCGGCCGATGTAGGGTAGTTCCCGCATAGAGGCCAAAGGGGTATTCGGTAGGTTGAAAAGGACGAGAAAGAGGACGCCTGCCGAGGCCAAGCCCAAAGCCCCCAACCAGAGCCAGGCTATCCGCCGTCTCACAGCAAGAACGGATATGAAGACGAAGAGCCCCACTAGAAGCCCGATGAGAGGGCCTCTGCTCTGGGTGAAGATGATACAGGCCAACTGCAGGGCAAGGAGAAAGGTGTATAGCACTCCCAAGAGATGGGGGATCAGCGCCTCCTCTTGAAAGGTGAACCAAAAGGAGACGACGAAGAGGAGCATACCCCCTCCCAGGGCTAAAAGTTCCAGTCCCGTCTCCCCTCGATAGACCAAGTGATTCAACTTGAAAATCAAGAGTAAGGAGTAAACGAGAGCCAACCCCTGGGCCACAAGGAGGAAGAGGTATTTGGCCACCCGGAGCGGAGTTGGGATGGCACCCCATCGAGGGGAGAGCGAGGAGAGAAGGAGTACCGAGAGCACAAAGAGGGCTAAAAAGCCCCAGAGAAGGGCGAAACTCGTCCCTCCCGCTATGTAGTCCACATCGGAGAGGAAAAAGATCAGATAGAAGAAAAAGTAGAGAAGAGCGAGGGCTTGGAGCAAGAGAAGGAAGATGTAACCTCCCCTCTGTCGAAAACGGACGATGTTTCCCTTTGCTGAAAGAGGGGCTTTTTCCCAAAAGGTTTGGAAAGCGCTCACAAACCTTCCCAGAGTCAAGGGGACGACCATTATAAGATAGGCAGCCACAAAGATAGAGTTCCCCATGCTGGAAGCCACGCGATAAGTGACATCCCCAACCCAAGGCAGGGGGTCTAGTTTGAAGTGCTGCACGATACCGTAAAGGGCCACCGGCAGGCTGACGATAACCATAACCGTAACCAAGCGGTCCAGTTGCCGGCGAGTCTTCAGGGTTAGGAGGGTCAAGAAAAAGATGACCACATAGGAGAGGGTGGTATAAGTTCCTTGCAGCCGCTGGTAGGAGCCCCAAAGGCTAACCCTGGGGACGATGGAGGTGATGGTAGTCAAAAGGTAAACTCCCACCAAGATCAAGGTGGGTATCACCAAGGGCAAGGAGAAGAAACCTGTAACTCTCTCCCTTATGCCCCTTCCCTCCAGGGCCTTGACCGCCCAGGCTAAACACATTACCAGGGCGATGGAGCGCAAGAGGGTGAGTTTATCGGGCTCAAAGACGCGACTGCTATAGATGTTGAAAAAGAGAGGCACGGTCATCGCTGCCACCAGCCAGCCCGCTTCTATTACCCTGTCGCAGAAAAGAGCCAGTCTGGTCTGCATCTACTTCGCCCTTCGGGTGGTCTCCTCTTTGAGGAGCCTCTGGTAGTGGGCCACCATCATCTTCAACCCCTCTTCTATGGTCACCTGGGGAGTGAAGCCCAATACCCTTTGGGCTAGGCTGATGTCGGCCCTCATGCGAGGGACGCCGCCATCTTGAGCGGTGCTGAAGAGGGAAGGCACTCGACGCCCCAATATCTCTTCCAGCCCTCTCACCAGTCCCTTGACGCTCACTTCTCGCCCGGCACCGATATTGATTATCAACCCTTGGGCCTGGGCCGTGGCCGCAGCGGTCAAAGCCTGCACCACATCGTCCACATAGACGAAATCCCTGGTCTGTTCGCCGCTCCCGAAGATGACCATCGACCCTCCCTTTAAGGCCTGGCGAACGAATTGGGGTATCACCGGGGCATGGGAGGGTGGCGCGGCTTGGCCTGGCCCATAGGCGTTGAATATCCTCAGTATCACCGTCTCTATCTCATAGAGGGCCCCCATGGCGGAGAGATAATATTCGGCCGCTATCTTAGTCACCGCGTAAGGGTTGCGGGGGTTGGGGCGGGCCGTCTCCTTGATGGGTTGCTCCTCCTGCTCCCCATAGACCGTCCCCGATGAGGTGAAGACCACCCGCTTGATACCCGCATCCCGGGCTGCGGTCATGAGGCTTACCGTTCCCCCTACATTCACATCGTTATACTCCACAGGGTACAATATCGACTCTGGCACCGAGACCCTGGCCGCCAGATGGTAGACGCAATCCATACCCTTAAGTAGCGTCCAGAGTTTGGGGATATCCCTGACATCCCCGCGGGTGAAGGAGATATCCTTATGCAAGGAGGCCGGGTCTCCGGCACTCAGATCATCGAGGACCCAGACGCGGTGCCCCTCTCTAACCAGATGATTGGCCAAAGCCGAACCCAAGAAGCCCGCTCCACCGGTGATCAGAACTCTCAAACTTCCCTCCTGCTCCCCTAGGGGTAATTCTCCCTAAACCAGGCTATCGTCTTTTTCAAGCCCTCGGCCAAGGGCACTTGGGCCTTGAAACCTAGTAGTCGCTCCGCCTTACTCGCATCTGGCAAGCGGAGTCGTGGATCCTCGAAATGAGAGCCGTAGAGATCATCATAAGGAACGAAGATGATCTGGGAGGAAGAGCCCGTGATCTTCTTCACCATCTTAGCCAGTTGGAGGACGCTCGTCTCCTCCTCCCGCCCGATATTGAAGACCTCGCCGTTCGCCTCCTCGCATTTAGCCGCCAGGACCGTCCCCTCCACTGTGTCATCGATATAGGTGAAGGAGCGGGTCTGCCGCCCATCGCCATGAACGGTAAGGGGCTCTCCCCTTAACGCCTGGCCGATGAACTTGGCCACCACGCTCCCGTACCCTTGAGGATCGAGGCGCGGCCCATAGGAGTTGAAGTAGCGGAGGATAATAACAGGTAACCCCCTCTTTTGGTGGCAGGCTAGGACCAGATGCTCGTCTAGGGCCTTGGCTGTGGAGTAAGACCAACGGGGGACCTGGGTTGAGCCTAAAAGCCTGTCATCCTCCTCAGAGAGTGGCACCTTCTCGCTCTTGCCGTATATCTCCGAAGTGGAGGCGAAGATGAAACGACAACCGGCTTCCTCCGCCGCCTCAAGGACTACTTCCGTGCCCACCACATTGGTGAGGATCCCTCGCAAGGGGTCATCGATTATGTAGGGGATGCCCACCACGGCGGCCAGGTGAAAGATCAGGTCGCAGTCGCGTAGGGCTTCCCTCACTAGGGATCGGTTCAGAACGCTCCCCTCGATGAACCGAAACTGCCTATCCTCTAGATGATGTTCGATGTTGGCCAGTTTGCCCACGGAGAGGTCATCTAAGACGACCACCTCGTGTCCATCGGCGAGAAGTCTATCCGCTAGGTGGGATCCGATGTAGCCTGCGCCCCCGGTCACTAAAGCCTTCATCGCTCCGCTATCATATCCCCCGCCAATCTAAAAATCAAGTCGAGAGCACCTCTTTATAGAGGGCCAGTGTGCTGTCGATCATCCTCTGGTGGGAGAATTCCTTCTCGACCCTCTCCCTAGCCCGTTGCCCCATCTCTTCTCGTAGTCCTGGATCGCTCAATAGCCGCTCTATCGCCCCCGCCAAGGCGGCAGGATCTCGCGGGGGTACCACTAGGCCCGTCTGGCCATCGATGTTTACATAACTGGTGCCCGTGCCTAACTCTGTGCAGACCACCGGCTTGCCAGAAGCCATGGCTTCCAGTTGCACGATGCCGAAGGCTTCGCTCCGCTCTGATGCAGGGAGCACGAATATATCACAGGCGTGATAGTAGAGAGGCAACTCCTCCTCGGGCACCTCGCCCATGAATGTCACCCTTTTCGCTAAGCCCAGCCCAGTGGCCAGGTTAAGCCATTCCTTCTCCAGAGGGCCCTTGCCCACTATCAAGAGCCTGGCCTCAATATCTCGCATAGCCTCCAACAAGTATTGGAGTCCCTTGTAATAACGGAGTCGCCCCACGAAGAGGAGGAGAGGAGAACCATGCCTTTTCCTTATCGCCCCGGCATCCGCTGGGGAGAAGTGAAGCGCTTTAGGTCGATACCATAGGGGATCACCGTAGATTTGTCCGCATGCCTGCTTAGATAGAGGGAGCCTTTAAGATAATGGTCGCTGGAGGCGATGATGTGGTCGGCTTTGGCTAGCAGGCGCCAAAGGAAAGGCTCGTAAAATCTAAGTAGGTTCCTCTGGCGGACGATGTCGCTATGGTAGGTAATGACCGTTCGCCTGGCCTTACCCAACCAGAGATGGGCCAACTCACCCCAGGGGTAGGGGAAGTGGAGATGGGCGATGTCGGGCTTCAGGCGGCGAACTATAAGAAACAAGGAGAGGCTTAAGGGGGTGGAGGCCAAGGTGACCAGCCTTCCGGCTTTGATGACCCTCACCCCGTTCATCTCCAGGGTCGTGGTCTGTCCGGTCAGACTGGTGACTAGGACCGTCACTTCTAACCCCCGCTTGACCAGCCCTTCGGCTAGGAGCCGCAGATGGTTCTCGATGCCCCCCAGCACAGGGTAATAATCCTTGTAGATATGCACTACTTTCACCGACTTAACACCTGGCGGTAGGCCGCTAAGGTCTCTTTTGCTGTTCTCTCCCACGGGAAGCGGGCAGCCTGCTTGAGGCCCTCCTCGCGCATAGAGGCCCTGAGGTCACTATCTCCCAACACCCGCTCTAGAGCCCTCGCCAACTGGGAGAGATCCAGGGGGTCGACCATGACGGCTGCCTGGCCTGCGATCTCCGGTAATGAGGAGGTGGAGGAGCAGACCACCGGCGCCCCACAGGCCATCGCCTCCAAGAGGGGCAGGCCGAACCCCTCATAGAGCGAGGGGAAGACGAAAAGTGCAGCCCCGCTATAAAGAGCCGGTAGATCATTCTCGGGAACCTGGCCTAAGAAAACCACGCGGTCTTGCAGGCTAAGTCGCATCACTACTTCATGTGCTTCCCGATAGCGTGGATCCTCTTTCCCAGCCAGGACCAATTTTCGCCCGGTTTTCACCTTGGCGAAAGCCTCCACCAGACGCACCAGGTTCTTATGGGGCTTGTTGATCCCCAGGTAGAGGATGTAACCCTCCGGCAAATCGTACTTTTGGCGTAGGTTAAAGATGGCTTTCTCATTCAGGGGGTTAAATCGTGTATCAACGCCCAGGGGAGTGACCCAGACCTTAGATGGCGGGACTCCAAGGAGACGAACTAGATCCTCCTTGGCCGACTGGGAGACGGAGATGACTAGCCTAGAGGTGACTGTGGCTAAGCGGATAGCCATCTCGAAGATAGCACGTGCCCAGAGAGAGATAGATTGAGAGTATAGCCGGGGGATCAGATCATAGATGGTGACCACCGAGGGGCAAGGCAAAAAGTAGGGTTTGATGTAGTAGGGCGAGTGGAAGAGATCCAGCCCCAGGTGGCGGATGAGAGAGGGCGACCGGTATTGTTCAGTTAACGAGGAGGTGGGGAGATCGACGGATACCACCTCTACGTTGGGGGCTTTTAACCTCTCCAGAGCGTAGCGTGTATTGACCGACTGGGGGTTGTAAAGGAGGATGAAACTATCCTCTGGCGCGGCCTTGGCTAGAGCCTGGACGAGGTTGTAGGTGTAGCGGCCGATGCCGGGGAAATGATCTTGGATATATCGTCCGTCGATGCCGATGCGCAGGTTAACCCCCTGCTAGTTGGTGTTCCTTGCCGACTTCCTCATAAATCGAGAGGGTCTTACGGGCCTCTTCCTCCAAAGAAAAGGATTTCACTCTAGCTAGGCCTTTAGCCCTCATCTCGTTACGCAGTCTCTCACTCTTTAAAACCTCCGCAATCGCTTCTGCTAATGCCTGGACATCGTAAGGCTCAACTTGAATAGCCGCCTCGCCTACCACCTCTGGTAGGGCCGACAGATTAGAGGTGACAACCGGGGTACCACAAGCCATAGCCTCCAGAGCAGGAAGCCCAAACCCCTCGTAGAGGGAAGGGAAGACGAACACCTTTGCCCCGCTATACAAAGTCGGGAGGTCCTCGTCGGCGATGAAACCGGGGAGCAAGATCCTTCCCTGAAGGCCGAGGCCCTGGATCATTTGACGCACCTTAGCCACCTCTCTCTTCACTCCGGTACCCGCGATGACCAAGTATCCATCCCACAGACGGCTTATCAGGAGGCTAGCGTAGGCCTGCATGAGGCGGCCTAGATTCTTGCGGTAATCAAGCCCACCTAAGTAGAGGATATACTCCTGGGGAATCCCGTACTTGGCAAGCACCTTGCCTATCTGGGTCTCATCACTTATAGGGGCTAAGCCTTTAGGCAAGCCGTGATGTATAGGTATCACCTTATGACGAGACACCTTCATAAGGGCAAGGAGGTCTCTCTTAGAAGCCTCGGAGGGGACGATTATCTTGTCTGCCTCCTTCACCGCCCTCAGGCGGAGGCGGTAAAGATACCCTCGCACCAATCGGGCTTGAAAAGTCCGATAATACTCGGTAGGGAAGAGCCAAGGGATGAGGTCGTAGACGGTGAGGACCGTCCCATAGTGAGGCGAGGGGGCCACCGTGGCGAAGTAGGGTTCAGAGAAACCAGTGGCATGGAAGAGGTCTATCCCCTCCTTAACCAAGGCTGAGGAGAGGAGAAGCCGGTCTAGAAACCAATAGAGGGGTACTATCTTCCTCTCCGGCCGGATGAGGGGCAGAAACTTCCATCGGGCAGAGGTTGATAGCCCCTCGAGATCTAGGACAGCGTTCTTCCCCTTATGGACAAGGAAAAGGAAAGAAGGACCCCCATTAAATTTCAAGAGGGAATTAACGAGATTATAAAGATAACGCCCTATCCCTCGATGGCTTGAGCCGATCTGATGCAGAGGTCGAACATCTATGGCGACAAGCATAACGGGCTCCTCGTGAAAGGGCCTTCATAATAAAGCCGAAAAGGCCCTCCGCGCCAACATCTTATCGAACTCATCAAAGGTGCCCAGGAGGTACAACATGAAGAAGTAGAGGGCTATCGCTCCCAACACCACAATGATCAGATTTAACCCCCTCCCCAGATAGATGAACCCGGCCATTATGGCGCTCGCCACAATCAATTTAGGGGTATATTGTCCGAGACGGATCCGAAAGTAATACTTAGAGACCAGAAATTGAAAGGAGAGGAAGACTATGATCCGAGGCAAAACGGTTGCATATGCTGCACCGTTCAGGCTATAGGAGGGTATGAGCAGGAAATCCAAAACTATGTTTAGAAGGGCAGCCACGATAGTGAGTCCCAGGACGCTCCATTGTCGACCAGTGGAGTTGAGCAGGGCCCCCGGTGGAGAGTTGAGGAAGATCAAGAAAAGGGTCCAAGTGAGGACAGAGAGGGCATGAGCGGATGGAATGAACGCCTCGCCGAAGACGAGAGCCATTATCTCCTTGGAGAGAAAGGTAACGCCTAGGGCCATTGGCAGGCCAAGGAACAACATATACTGGAAATATTTCTCGTATATGATTCGATTCAGGTCCGCGGCCATGGCGTGGAAGCGACTCATCACCGGGTATATGGTCCCCGAAACCAGGCTGGGAATTACTAGAAGGAGGTCGAAGATGCGAAAACTAGCCCCATAGAGACCGGTAGCGGATTCTCCCTGGAGCCTGGATAGTATCACCGTGTCTGCTCTAAAATAGATGATCCCCCCCACGCCAATAAGTGCAAAAGCGAGTCCCTCGCTCAGCAAATACCTCCAAGAGCTTCTTTGGACGGAAATCCGGAGGTTACCTATTCTCCTGAGAGCATATCCTGCCATCAGGCCCAACTGTAACAGAGCCGCTACAACGAACATGCCTGCTATCCCACCCAAGCCGTATCCTAAAATCACTGCCCCGAAGTAGAGACCTGCCCTCGCCACCATAGCGGCCACAGAGATCATGGCTGGATATTTGAACTTCTCATGGGCTTTGAAGACGGCTCCAAAGGTCCCGGCAAGGGAAATACAAAGAACCCCTACGCTGTAGATATATATAAGGTGTTTAACGCGGCTCTCATAGCCCAAGAAATTGGCTGTCAAGGCCAAGAGGACAAAGACGGGGACAAAGATCATCAATTGAAGGAGGAGGGCGTTGCCTAGATACTCACCCGATCGCCTTTTTTCCTTAGCCACATCTCGCACGATCAGGGGGATGAAGCCAAAATCGGTAGCCGTTATCCCGAACCGCGCGAAGATCAGAATTATGGTGTATATGCCGAACTCTGTCACCCCCAGAGCCCGGGCTATGAAGGCTGTATAAAGGAAAGCAATGAGCCTAGTGAGCGCCTCCGCCACGGCTTGCCAGGCTATGTTCCTGCTGAACCGTTCGACCGTTCTCATCTCCCTCCCTGTGCTTAGCTCAGGTAGCCCAACCCCCTAAGGCGTTCCTCGATCTCCTTCTGCTCCTCAAGCGAATAGTTTTGCTGATCCCCCCTTGTTTTCCTCTTCCCCACCACCGTCTCGGTGAGTTGCACCTCTCTCCTCTCTTCAAAGATCTCCTCCATCACTCGACCATCCATCTCCTTAGGAACGGGCAGATCGAACAGATGCAAGATGGTGGGCGCTACGTCCATCAGGTTATGCCTCTCGATATCGGAGCCTCGGATTATGCTCGGTCCGGAGGCGATGAATACCCCTTGGAGGGTGTGAACCCCGGATCTCCGAGTTGCTTCTTCAAAGAGAGCAGGGCCGGAGAGGGATTCAACAATATCATATCCTCGGGGGCTGAATTGGATCAACAGATCTGGCAATTTCTCAACCTTCTCACCCCAGCATATTTCACTCGCGCGAAAGATGCGCTCAACGATCGGTTCTCGAGTTTCAGGATCGCGAACCTGTAGCAGGGCCTTAGCGAGTTCATGCCGCAACATTTCGTACTCTCCCTGGCTATCGACTGTCCCGTTGGGCTCCCTCCCTCTCAGATTGATGAAAACCCCGCAGGCGGAGTCCGGAGCTGCATAGGCCTTAGAGAGCGCCCAGTCTACCTTAGGTTGGGGAACTAACTTAGTTCTAACTTCGAAGGGGATCAATGAACGACGTATGTCACGGGGATCCAGTTTTCTGATAATTGTGGATACCTTCTCATAAAATGTTATAGGGGTCTCCTCTCTGAGCGTGAGCACCCCCAGTTCATGGAGCCATCTATTGAGATGGAAGCGCTTTCGAAGCGGCCCAAATCCGTGATCCGAAACCAAGAACTTAACCGTTTCCTCGCCAGCATTAGCCACGATCTCTCCAATAACCCTATCAACGAAACGGAAAAAGCCTTTGAAGCGAGCCCTTAGTTCCTCCGCGCTCTCAACATGATAAAGGGGATGGGAAGGATCGTTATACCCCCAAAAGAAGTGTTGCATCCTATCTGTGCCAGTGAATACCACTAAAAGAAAATCCCATGGATATTCCCTCATCAGAAAGAGGGCGGTCCTCCGCCTGATATCGGTAAGCTGCTCGATATCCTTCAGAAAGATCTCGCGGGCGATCTCACCTCGCTCGAAACGGGGATGATCCACATCTATCTGGTAGCCTCCAACCCTTTCCTCTATCTCCTCTGCCAAATCCGGAGGATAGGTATAGGTCACCTTGGTATTCGGCGTCAGCATCCCAGAGACCATGAAGCCGTTTACCTCCTGGGGAGGATAACATATGGGGACGTTGATCACCCCTACTCGCTTCCCATAGGTGCTCAATACCTCCCAAAGGGTGGGTTTCTCCAGCATGTTGATGTCTACCAGTTCCGTCTCGTAACTTCCTTCCTTGCGCACTTTGAAATCGTAGAGCCCATGTTTGCCGGGGTTCATGCCCGTAGCGAAGGAAGCCCATCCCGCCACGCTATTGATGGGCAGTACTGAGGATAGTCGACCCCGCACCCCTTTGTGGATAAGAGAGGCGATATTCGGCAGTTCTCCTGCCTCGATCCAAGGGTCCAAGAGATCGAAGGTCGCCCCATCTATACCTATAACTAGAACCCGGTCTGCAATGCCCTTGTTCATGCCCCTCCCCGACTCACGATCATTAGCCACCGTTAGAGAGGGGAGTTTCTCCTCCCTACCATCGCTTCCACCCTGGCCACTACCATATCGATGGCGGTGACGTTGAACCCCCCTTCGGGGATGATGATGTCCGCGTACCGTTTGCTGGGCTCCACGAACTCCAGATGCATGGGGCGCACCGTCTCCAGATATTGGCGGATCACCGATTCCATGGTCCGTCCTCGCTCGGTAATATCCCGCTGCAACCGCCGGATGAAACGGATGTCGGCATCGGTATCTACGAAGATCTTTACGTCCATGAGATCCCTTAGGGCCTTATCGGCGAAGATGAGTATCCCCTCTACCAGGGTCACCCTTCTTGGCTCCACTCTCCTCGTTTCCTTTCTCCGTGTATGAGTCGTGAAATCGTAGATCGGTACCTCTACCGGGAAGCCGGCTTGCAACCGTTTGAGGTGCTCCACCAGGAGGTTGGTATCCAGGGCATCAGGGTGATCGAAATTGATCTTATGGCGCTCCTCAAGAGGCAAGTGGCTTAGATCCTTGTAGTAGGAGTCATGTTGAATGTAGGTGATCCGTTCCCTTCCTACTCGCTCCAAGATAGCCTCAGAAACCGTGGTCTTCCCGGAGCCGGTACCCCCCGCCACCCCGATGATTATCGGTTTCATCTATACTCCTTGGATCCTCTTCTGCCTCTATTATATATTATTGCCGCTTCCCAGGGAAGGACGCCTTTCTCCTATTGATCTGTTGCAGAATCTACCTTACTGCGATATACTAGAAAAGAGATGGAGATCGAGACCTTAATCGAGGAAGTGAAAGGGTATCACCCTCAATGCGACCCAGAACTGATCCGCCGGGCCTACGAGGTGGCTTCCCAGGCGCATGACGGTCAGATGCGGGCCTCTGGGCAGCCCTACGTCCAACATTCTTTGGAGACGGCCGCCCTTTTGGCCAATCTCCGTTTGGACCCAGTTACTATCGCCGCGGCGATTTTGCATGATGTGCCAGAGGATACCGGGACCCCCTTGGAGACGATCCGCCAGGAGTTCGGTGAAGAAGTAGCCAGACTGGTGGATGGGGTCACCAAACTGAGCCGCATAACCTGGGAGAGTCTGGAGGAAGAAGAGGCGGAGAGTCTGCGCAAGATGTTCCTGGCCATGGTGGATGATGTCCGGGTGGTGCTCATCAAACTGGCCGATAGACTCCATAACATGCGTACTCTGGCGGCCTTGCCTCCCTCGAAGCAGAGGAAGATCGCCCAAGAGACGCTGGAGATCTTCGCCCCCCTGGCCAACCGGCTGGGCATCTGGCAGATGAAATGGGAGTTGGAGGACCTAGCCCTTCGGTATTTGGACTCAGATAAGTATCAAGAGATAGTCGACCTCATCGCCGAGCGAAGGGGAAGCCGAGAGCGGCATATCACCGCTATTATCGATACCCTTAAGGCGCGGCTGGCCGAAGAGGGGATAAAGGCGGAGATAACGGGACGTCCAAAGCATATCTACAGCATCTACCAGAAGATGGAGACCAAAGAGCGGTCCTTCGATGAGATTTACGATGTGCAGGGGGTGCGTATCATTGTAGAGGAGGTGAAGGATTGTTACGCCGCTTTGGGCATCGTCCATACCCTCTGGCGGCCCATTCACGGGGAGTTCGACGACTACATCGCCATGCCCAAGGATAATATGTACCGCTCCCTCCACACGGCCGTAGTGGGCCCCCAGGGTAAGCCGTTGGAGATACAGATCCGTACTTGGGAGATGCACCGGACAGCGGAGCTAGGCATCGCCGCCCATTGGCGGTATAAAGAGCATGTGGGGCGAGACACCAGCCTGGAGGCGAAGATAGCCTGGCTGCGAGGGCTTATGGAGTGGCGGAAGGAGCTGGCCGACGCTCGGGAGTTCATCGATTCCCTCAAGACCGACCTTTTCCCTAAGCAGGTTTACGTCCTCACCCCTAAAGGGGACATCATCGACCTCCCCGATGGAGCCACCCCCATCGATTTCGCCTATCGCATCCACACGGAGATAGGGGAGCGTTGTCGGGGGGCTAAGGTCAACGGCAGGTTGGTGCCCCTCAACTACCGGCTTCAGAGCGGCGACCAGGTGGAGATACTCACCGCCAAAAAGGGTGGGCCCAGCCGCGATTGGCTTAACCCCCATTTAGGATATGTCGTCACCTCGCGCGCCAAGCAGAAGATCCGTCAGTGGTTCAGGCGGCAGGAGAGAGAGGAGAGTATCGCCCAGGGGCGGGAGATACTGGAGAAAGAGTTGAAGCGTTTGGGGATAATGGAGGAGAGTTTTGAGGATATCGCCCTTCTTTTCCGCTTCAGAAGGGCAGAAGACCTTTTCGCCGCCATCGGATACGGGGATATAAACGTCCAGCAGATCGCCACCCGATTGGTAGAGAAAGAAGAGGAGGAACCGAAACTACCCACGGTGGCTCCACCAACTCCTCCTATTTCCGGCATAACGGTGCTGGGCGTGGGGGACCTGCTCACTCGAATGGCCCGTTGCTGTCATCCTCTGCCTGGGGACAAGGTGGTGGGCTACGTGACTCGAGGGCATGGGGTCACCATTCATCGGCAGGATTGCGGCAACATCCTCCGCCGAACCGATAAGGAGCGACTGATAGAGGTAGAATGGGGAACGGATAGGAAACAGGTCTATCCGGTGATGATCAAGGTGGTGGCTTTCGACCGCAAGGGGCTTCTCAAGGATATCGCCACCATCGTCGAGGCTGAGGATGTGAACATGTCTGCGGCCAACGTCACCACCAGTAAAAAGGATCATATGGCGGTGATCACCGCCACCTTGGAGATCACCAATATGGCCCAGTTGAGCCGCATCCTCACCAAGATCGAGAGCCTCAAGAACGTCCTAGAAGCCCGCCGCCAGATGGGGTGATGCTCTTGGAGAGAGATAGATGACCGCTGTATGGGAGATGAGTGAGGAGGACTTAGAATTAGAACGCCGTAGGGTTCGGGAGGAGCATGCCCGGGCCTGGACAGAATACCGGCGGGCTCTCTCCTCGACAGTCCACATGCATCGCTTCGTCCACGATGGCGAGATGAAAGATATGCTGGAGAAATTGGACCATGCGCGGGGGCTAAGGCGGCGGGAAAAAGAGATAGAAGAAGAACTCAAGAGGCGAAGACGAAAAGGGTGAGATTCGGTCTCTTAAGAACTGCTTTGGTGCAAAAGAGGGGTGTAGTAGCCGCCCCTTAATAGCATCTAGATAGGTGCATCTTTTTTCATCGTTGCCTACCACTAGTGTCAGGCGGGACCTTCTCCTCGGACCAATACCTCTCGATGGTCGCCTCGGCCTTGAGGCCGTTCAACCATGTGGAAAAGGCTGCGTTCTTCCGCCTCTCAAGTGTCGCGGGGTCTAGTTCTCTATCCTCGTCCTTCTCCTCCAACTTGAGGATCTCGTAGCCCCTTGCCGTCTCTATTACCTGGCTTATCTCGCCCACCTCTAACTGAAAGGCCATCCCGCTGAAGGAGACATCTCGCTCGTCGAAAGCCATCCATCCCATATCTCCTCCGTCCTCTTTGGTGGCTTCATCGATGGAAAATTCCTGAGCCAGAGTGGCGAAATCCTCCCCCGCCTCCAATCTCTCCCGAACGGCCTTGGCTTCCTCTTCCGTCTCCAAAACGATGTGCCGCACGCGGACCTGCTCCTCGCTGGTGGGCACGTCTCGCCCGATCACCTCCCGCATCTTGGAGCGCAACAAGCCTCGCCGGACGATATCCCGATAGAACTCCTCCGAGATCTCCACCTTGGCTAGAGCCGCCAGGTCTTGCTGATACGCTTGCTCGAACTGCTCCTTGGTTACGGGGGGAGGGGTAGGGATGACGGGTTCGGTAGGGGTGATGGGTTCGGCAGCGGTGATGGTAGGGGTCGGCGTCACGGTAGGGGTAACGGGCTCTCGCTGGTAGCCGTAACTCTCCTCGATGGCCCTATCTACTTCCTCCTCGGTGACGGTTATCCCCCGCTCCTCAGCCCCCTGTCGTATCAACTCATCCTCGATCATCATCTCCAATGCCTGGGAGGGGATCTGGGCTCGCTGGAATTCTAGCCGCGCCAACTCCTGTTGAAAGAGGCTGGCGATCCCAGCCGCCGTCTCATCGCTGGTATCCAGTTGGCTTAGTTGTCTCTCTAGGTTTCGACGGTACTGATCTAGCGTGAATCTCTGGAAGATGACCATCTTTTGGTACTCATCGGTACGTAGGGGCACCCCATTGACCACCGCTACCGGAGAGGCTGGCTTAAGGAACTTCGTCTCGTAGTAGCCGAAGCCCAGGATACCCAACACTAAAAGGAGTACAGCCCCTGCTCCCAAGAGTATGAGCCGTCTTTGTCTCTCCTCCCTCTGGCGACGGGAGATCTGTTTCCGCGTGAGGGGAAGTTCCCGTTTAACCTTTCGCTTGGCCATACCACCTCTACTAGCAACAAGAGAGGCATAGCGCGCTACGCCTCTCTCTAGAATTAGCAGCGACTAACTGCCCCGGACATGCTCCGCGGTGAACGGTAGGAGAGCCAGATGGCGAGCCCGCTTGATGGCCACCGCCAATTGGCGCTGATGACGGGCACAGACGGCCGTCTTCCGCCGGGCCTTGATCTTTCCCCTGTCGGTTAGAAATCGGCGCAAGAAATCCGCGTCTTTATAATCTATCTCTTTTATCTTCTCCATGCAGAAGAAACAACTCCTCCGCCGAGAAGAAGGATACCTTCTGCGCTCAACGACGCGCTTTCCTGGACGCCTTTCTCCCTCTCCTTCTCTCAATATGTCCTCCTCATAGCCTAGTTATCCGTCACTGGAAATTACTCTACACCAGGGGGATCCTCTTCTACGCCTTCTTCCTCCACCAACCTTGGCTTCCTTGAGTCCAAGAGAACCATCTCGTTGGCTACGACCTCAGTGCGATAATGCTTCTGTCCTTGGTTCTCCCAGCTACGGGTTTGGAGTCTACCCTCCACATAAACCCGGGAGCCCTTGCTGAGATACCGGTTGCATATCTCGGCTAGGTTTCCCCAGGCTACTACTCGAAACCACTCTGTCGCCTCTCGCTGCTCGCCTTCAGAGGTGACCCAACTCCTCGAGGTGGCCACGCTGAAAGAGGTTACCGGCCGCCCCGTGGGGGTGTAACGCATCTCTGGATCGCTTCCTAGGTTGCCGATGATCATCACTTTGTTCAGGCCTCTCGCCATCCCTATGCACTCCTTTCCTCAAACCCGCTTCTCTAGACCCGCACTATTAGATAGCGAATGATCTCCTCCGATAAGGTTAGACTCCTTTCCACCTCCTTCAACATCTGGGGTTCCAACTGGAGTCGATTCAATACATAGTACCCCTCCCTCAACTTCTGGATGGGGTAGGCTAGGCGTCGTTTGCCCCAGCGCTTCACTTCCGTTACCTGTCCGCCGTTACCGGTCACAACCTGATCCACTTTCTTGCTTATCTCTTCTAGAGCCTCCTCTTCCATATCTGGACGAACGATGTAGATTAACTCGTACTCTCTCAATCTAATCTCCTTTCTACGGGTTTGCCCCGAGTCCACCCCGGAGCAGAAAGGCTGTCAACAAGGGCCAATTATATCATGGACACCCTTTCTGGGCAAGGTTAGTGGTGAATACAACCCGTGTCAAATCAAATGATAATGTCACCGGGAGACGATAGTTCTGTCAAATGA
>JBHIDN010000001.1:0-23593 GCA_046760125.1 Anaerolineae bacterium | reverse complement strand
AATGGGACTGTGGGCTTCAAAACCTATAAGTGCCAGAATGTGGTCTTTGACGATGTCCTGGTAACGCCCTTGCCATGAGGTCCCCAGGGCACCGCACTCCTCTTTCGAGGAGATCCACCCTCGGCTATTAGCCGAGGGTGTTTTTTATGGCTTGTCAGGAGTCGGGGGTGGGGGTATAATCGTTATTAGTGTTCTGCTTTAGGGAGGAGGCCATCTCCATGAAGAACGTTGCCCTATCCATAGTCATCCCCATCTACAACGAAGAAGGGAACATCGAGCCCCTCTACCGGGAGACAAGAGAAGCTCTGGAGGGCCTGGGGGTGGAGTACGAGATCCTGGCCATCGATGATGGCAGCAGCGATGATAGTTTCACCATTCTCAAGAGACTTCATGAGGAAGACCCACGGGTGAGGGTGATCCGGTTTAGGCGCAACTTCGGTCAGACGGCGGCCTTCGCCGCCGGTTTCGATGCGGCCCGGGGCGAGATGGTCGTCACTTTAGATGCCGACCTACAAAATGATCCAGCAGATATACCACGGCTCCTGGTAAAACTTGAGGAGGGATACGATGTGGTGAGCGGCTGGCGGGTAGAGCGTCGCGACCCTTTCTTGACCCGCCGCTTTCCCTCCATGGTCGCCAACTGGCTCATCTCCAAGATCACCGGCGTCCGGCTCCATGACTATGGCTGTTCTCTAAAGGCTTATCGCCGCGAAGTGGTGAAGAACATCAGGCTTTATGGCGAACTCCACCGTTTCATCCCCGCTCTGGCTTCCTGGATGGGGGTACAGGTGACGGAGGTACCGGTGAACCACCGCCCTCGAAAGTTCGGACAGACCAAGTATGGCCTCTCGCGCACCATTAAGGTGCTTCTAGACCTTCTGACCGTCAGGTTTCTCCTCAGTTACTCCACCCGACCGATACAGATCTTTGGCCTCCTGGGTTTCCTCTCCTTCTTAATCGGGGGGGTGTTTCTGGCCTATCTAGGCTTTGTAAGGGTCGTATTGCAACAGCCCATCGCTGATAGGCCTCTGGTGCTTTTAGCCATCCTCCTCACCATGGTAGGGGTGCAACTGGTAACCATGGGGCTTTTGGGGGAGTTGGTGGTGCGTACTTACCACGAATCCCAAGGGAAGCCGATCTACGCCGTGCGCGAGATGTTGGATGGAGAGTGATGTACCGGATCCTGATGATCGCCCCCACGCCCTTCTTCGCCGATCGTGGCGCTCATGTGCGCATCTTTGAGGAGACGAGGGCCCTCCAAGGACTAGGAAACAAGGTGGCTATTTGCACCTATCACCTAGGTCGCGATCTCCCCGGTCTGGAGATCCATCGTACCCTAAATGTGCCCTGGTACGGAAAATTGGAAGCGGGTCCCTCCCTTCATAAACTTTACCTCGACCTCCTCCTCCTTCTCAAATCGCTATCTGTAGCCCGGCGGTTCAAGCCCCACCTGATCCACGCCCATCTCCATGAGGGGGTGTTTATCGGCTATGTCCTGGGCCGGCTCTTGGGCCTACCCTTGCTGGGCGATTTCCAGGGGAGCCTGACCGGTGAACTGCAGGCCCATGGGTTTTTGAGGGGGAACCGCTACCTATATTCTTTTCTGCACCGTGCAGAAGGGGCCATAGACAGCCTGGCTGATATAGCGGTGGCTTCCTCCAGCCGGGTGGCGGAGGAGTTGCGCAAGAAGTTCAGAGTCAAAGAGGTGGTAGTGGCTTTAGACGGAGTAGACACCGAGGAGTTCCGGCCTGGTCTACCATACGATGATCAACCCCTCAAAATACCGCCAGGTAGAAAGGTGGTGGTATATCTGGGGCTCCTGACCGGGTATCAAGGGCTCGATTGCCTTTTGGAGACCATCCCCTTGGTGCTGGAGGAGTTTCAGAAGGCTCATTTTTTGATCATGGGTTATCCCAACGTAGAACGGTATAGGAGCAGGGCCGAGGATCTGGGGATCGCTGAGAGCGTGACCTTCACGGGAAGGATCGACTATCGCCTGGCTCCTCGGTACCTGGTCCTAGGGGATGTGGCTGTCTCCCCTAAATTGGCGGAGACGGAGTCGAACGGCAAACTTTGCAACTATATGGCCAGCGGTTTGGCCACGGTAGCCTTTGATACCCCGGTCAACCGAGAGATTTTAGGCCAGTGGGGGGTGTACGCCAGGCTGGGCGATCCGGCCTCTTTGGCGAAAGCGTTGCTGAAAGCCCTGAACGACGAGGCGTGGGCTAAGGAGTTAGGTGCGCGTTTGAGAGAAAGGGCTGTGGAGCGGTTCTCCTGGGATAATACGGCGCGCAAGTTGATGGAATGCTATAGGGTCCTGGTTGCCTGATGGAGTGGGTGAAGTGTGATCTCTGCGGGCTGGATGATGTGGAGTCCCTTCTAACCGGCAAAGACCGTCTATTGGGTGGAGAGGAGGAGTTCGGGATCGTTCGCTGTCGAAACTGCGGGCTGATCTATACTAACCCTCGCCCCACCCGAGAGGAGATCTCTCGCTATTACCCTTCCCAATACTCAGCCTTTGCCTTTAGCCAGGGAGGGTTGGCGGGCCTTCTGCGGCGAACCTTGCTGGAAAGGGAAGCGAGGCGAACGAGGGGTTTGATAGGCGAGGTGGGGAGGGTATTGGAGGTGGGGTGTGGAACAGGAGAGTATCTGGCGGCCTTGCAACAGGTGAGGGGATGGTCGGTCATGGGGTTGGAGCCGAGCCCTTACGCGGCCCAGATAGCAAGAGAGCGGGACTTAGAGGTAGTCACCGGAACCCTGGAGGAGGCAGGGTTGGCCGACAAGGCCTTCGACTTGGTCATCCTGCGACATGTTTTGGAGCATCTACCCAGCCCCTCTCACACCCTAGGGGAGGTTCATCGTCTCCTAGTGGATGGTGGACTCTGCCTTTTGACCCTCCCAGACATAGGCTCCTGGGAGGCCAAACTCATGGGCCGCTTCTGGTACGATCTCGACCTGCCGCGTCATCTCTATCACTTCACAAAAAAGACCCTCTTCAACTTACTAGCCAGGCACCGCTTTGAGGTTCGTCGTATCGGTCATGGTTATGCCCCCCATATCTGGATTGGAAGTTTACGTTATGCCCTCCAAGAGAAGGGGATACCAGGATTTCTGACTGAGCGGTTGAGGATAGAGAACCCCTTCTGTCTGCTCCTCTTCGCGCCTTTGACCCTCTCCTTGGAGGTTTTGGGCCAGGGCAGCCGCATCACGGTGGTGGCGGAAAAGATAGCGCCTTCAGGAGGCTCGGTACTCTCCAGGGCATCGTTCGATGGCGACCGTGTAAGATGATCAGGAGGCTCCTTAGTCCCCTAGCCACTTCAAGATCCATCTTGTTTCTCGTCCTTTTGTGGGGTTCCTATTTTCGCTTCTCCTATCTACTACGGTCGGGCCCCTTTGTGGATGAGTTCGCAACCTTACTTGCTGCTCAGGGGATATTGAGATGGGGGGTCCCCATCCTGCCCTCGGGAAACTTTTATGGCCACGGACTTCTCTTCTCTTACTTGGATCTCCCCTTTGTATATCTCTTCGGTCTCGACCCCTTAATGGCTAGGATCCCCAGCCTAGTAGCGGGCTTGCTCATCATTCCTCTAACCTACCTTGTGGGAGGGCGGATCTTTTCGCCCCGGGTTGGCTTGATGGCGGCTCTCCTTCTGGCTTTGGACGGAGAGACCATCCTCTGGGCCGCCCGGGCTAGGCCCTACGCCTGGGAGCAGTTTCTGGCCCTCCTGGCGGCCTTCCTTTTTTATGAGGCGGGCTCAAAAGAGGATGGTTCTCGTCACCTCTGGGCAGCGGGCATCGTCTTTTTGGCCGCGCTTTTCTCCCACGCTGAGGTGGCTCTCCTTCTCCCCGCGATGCTCTTGGGTCTCTTCCTTCTTTTGTATCGCCGCAGAGCATGGCGATTAGAGGTGGCTCTGGTTGTTCTCCTCTGTGGCCTAGGGGTGCTAATTCGCTTTCTTTTGCAGGAGTACATCGCTTCCGGCATGGGAGGACAGTTCGAGACCGTCTACCGTTCCCGTCCCCCTTTAGGCCCCTCCTTGGACTTGGTAGGGGGGCTGAGGCCTTTGGCACCTTTCTTCCTCGCGCCTAGCCGCCTTCTTCCCACCCTCCTTGCCCTGGGGGGACTATTCTTCTTAGTTGTCGAGGGGAGAGGAGGAAGGGAAGTCAAGCCCTCTTTGTACCTATACCTCATCCTAGCCGTTGCCCTCTTGGAGGTGGCTACCCTCATAGGTAGGTTTTGGCAGCATCCGCGGTACATCTTTATGCTCTTGCCTTTCTTATTTCTGGTATCGGCCTGGGCTCTGGACAGCCTTCTCTTAGTGAGGAGGCCCACTAGGGCTATAAAGGGCACAAACTCTTCCGGGGTAGGCCAGGGTTGGTTGACCCTCATAGCGTTGGTATCCCTCTCCCTCTTCTCCATGCCGAGCGCCCTGGAAGCGAGCGCTGAACGAGAGATGGGCTATGAGCAGGCCTTTAATTATGTGAGGGAGAGGTGGCGGGAGGACGATATGGTGATGACCGTCGCTCCTGCCGCATGTGGGGTCTATCTTCCTCGTTGCGATTTCTTCGCCATCCAGAGAGGGTATGAGCCTTATGTTATGAGGGAGAGAGGAGGCGTCTGGATAGATCGCTGGGTGGGGAGCCCCCTTTTGGATTCGGTTGAGGCGTTAGGCGAGGTGCTTCAGGGAGGATCGCGAGTTTGGTTTGTAGTTGACGCGGGACGGTTCCGGACCCGTTACGAGGGAGATTTCAAGGGGTTGGTGGAGGAAGCGATGGCCCCGGTTTTCAGCCACGAGGGGGTGTTGGTCTTTCTAAAAGGAGAGCCATAATATCTATAGATCGATAGGCGGTAGGGGGAGGTTGGTGATGGATAGGGGGCCAGTCGGTGGTTTGGTCACTACGGTCAGAAGGCTTGGCGGAAAAAGGTGGGATATCTATCTGGTGGCGCTTCTCTATGTGGCCATGACCATCGCTATGACCTATCCGGTGGCCTTCCACCTCTCTTTCGAACTGGCTGGCTTCGATCACCAGGATTCCTTTGAGCATCTCTGGATGTTATGGTGGGGCAAGAAGGCGATCGTAGACCTCCACACCAGCCTCGCCAACAGCACCTTCATCTATTACCCTCTTAAGATCGACCACCCCATGCTGGCTGTAGAGCCGTATACCAAATTGGTTACCATACCCTTAGTGATGGCCTTTGGGCCGCTGGTAGCCTACAATTTACATTTTCTGGCCTCCTTCGTCCTCACGGCGTTCTCGGCCTATCTACTTTGCCGCTATTTGACCAAAAACAGCCTCGCCTCCTTCGTCGGGGGGCTCATCTTCGCCTTCTTCCCCCATCGAGTTGCCCATGCCACGGGGCCCTTCATTCAGATTATGATCTACTGGTATCCTTTGTGGGCTCTCTCTCTATTCCTGCTCCTCAAAAAGCCTACCACGAGGAACGCCCTTTTGGGCGGCGTGCTTTTGGCCCTCTCGCTGCTCGTGGGCCTGATGCACATCGCCTATTTTGTTATTCCTTTCACTTTACTCTTTCTGGTGTACAACTATTTGACAAGCCGCGATGAGTTGCTCAACCCTCTATTCCTGAGGGGCCTGGTAATGACCTTCGGTATAGCCGCTATCTTAACCGCACCTTTCTTCTTACCCTTCATCCTGGACAAGTTATCCGGTGGCTTAACCTATTTGGCAAGAGGAGGGACTATACAATACTCGGCCGATTTGTGGGCGTTCTTCGTTCCTTCGGCGCAGCACCCTATATTGAGCAGGATCGAGGCCCTCCGTTTGTTAGGGGAGCGGGTGATACATTCGTACCGAGGTTCTTTTTTGGAGAATACGGTCTACATAGGGATCATCCCCTTTCTGTTAAGCCTCTGGGCTGCCATGAGGAATCCAAAGAGGATGGGGTTTTGGGTGATCTTAGCCCTGGCTAGCGCCATTTTGGCTCTAGGTCCTCTCCTGAAAGCCGGAGGCCAATTGGTCCGGTACAATGTGGAGCAGGAGAGCAGCTACATCGTATTGCCCTACGCTTTGGTGAAGAGTCTACCCTTTTACGAGATGGGGCGGACGCCTGCCAGGTTAACCGAGACCACCATGTTTGCGGTGGCTGTTCTGGCCAGTCATGGGACCGCCTTGGTTCTGGAAAGATGGCGAAGTCAAAGGGTCCAGGTTTTCCTAAGCGGTTGTCTCGCGCTGTTGATACTATTTGAGTACCTTAGCATATTCCCTTTTCCCACCGGGGGAAAAGGGGTTCCCGCCTTTTATCGGGATATAGCTCGAGATAGTCAGGATTACGCCCTCTTGGATCTCCCCATAGGACCTCGCATTACCCACCACTACGCTACCTATTATCAGACTGTTCATCAGCATAGGATAGTCAGTGGACATATCTATCGTGTGCCCCTGGTGGCCCGCGTCATGCTTCGTTTCCTGGACAGGTTGCTCGCCCCAACATCGGGGGTGGACATAGTTGCCGTCCCGACCGATGAGGAACGCCTGGCTGTCTTGAATTATAGTAATATTAGGTATGTAGTGGTGCATAAATCTGTAATGGCGGCAAAAGACCCCGGAAGTGAAAAGGTTATGGCCTCCTTTCTCCGCTCCTTCTTAGGGCAGGCGATCTACGAGGATGACAAAATCATCGTTTTCCCTGTGCCAACCACCGTTCAAGGGGGTAAAGCCCCGCTAGCCCTTCTCACCATAGGAGAGAACTGGTACGCCCCAGAGGTAATAGAGGGTACACTAGCAAGATGGGTGAGCAACCAAGCGCAGCTCTATATGATGGCTTCGGTAGGGCAGCGATACAGGCTCGCTTTCGCCGCTCTCTCTTTTCATCAGCCCAGGCACTTGGAGGTCTTGGTGGACGGTCAGGCGGTCAGTGAGTTCGAAATCGATACCTCTATGCAAGATTGGGCTACCAATGAATTCGCTTTAAGGGAGAATTGGGGTGTGGTCAGGTTTCAGGTTCGAGAGGGCTGCCAAAAGCCCACCGAAGTTCTCCCGGCCAGCGGTGACGGTCGCTGTTTGAGCGTCCTCTTTCAAGGGGTGAGGCTGATACCTGTCGAGGCTGGTGAGACCGACTAGAGAAGTTTGGAGAGTTATGGGATCCGCGGAATCTGGCACAAAGGGTGAGAAAGAGCGAGGCCAGAGGTTTAGCGGATGGATAATTCCCGCCCTGCTCTTCATCACCGCCCTTGGGCCCCGATTATGGCGGTTAGGGGCCTTTGCCAGCGGCGATGAGATGCGTTGGCTGGAGCGCTCCAGCCGCTTCATCTATGGCCTGATGCATGGGGATCTAGCGGCCACCTTTCAGATCGGACATCCAGGAGTCATCCCTATGTGGGGTTATGGCTTAGCCCTTTGGTTACGCTACTTCTTGGCCGGTGACCTGGATAATTTCTATCAGATGGTGGAGACGGGGAGATATGAGGTGCTGGCTATGCTCCCCGTGGCAGCCCTCTTCACCGTCCTGGTCACCTCCCTAACGGTGGTGATCGTCTACCTGCTTCTGAAGCGGATTTTCTCCCCCTCGGTGGCCTTCTTAGGTGGGCTGCTCTTGGCTCTAGACCCGGTCTACCTATCACACTCCCGCCTAGTGCATATCGATGCCCACCTGGCCAGTGGGATGACCCTATCGGTGCTCTTTCTCCTTGCTTACCTGCGAAAGGGCGAGGAGCGAAGGCCATATCTGGTGGGCTCAGGCATCTGCGCGGGGCTGGCCATGCTAGCCAAACTCCCGGCGTTTTCTCTAATCCCCTTTCTCGCTCTGGCGCTAGGGATCCACTATTGGCTCTTCAGGGGGCGGGAAAGGGGTGATGCCAGGGGGTTGATAGGGGCGTTCTTGCTTTGGGGTATCGCTGCCCTGGGGACGTTCGTCCTTCTTTTCCCCGCCCTGTGGATGGAGCCCCTTTATGTATTCCAGAAGTTGTTCCGAGTAACCAGGTGGGGTATCCAGAGCCCTCATGAGATAGGGAACTTCTTCCTGGGCCGTCCCGTGGATGACCCGGGTTGGCTCTACTACCCCATCTTCACCGCTTTCAAGTTGACCCCCTTGAGCCTCCCTTTCTTCCTGGGCTCCTTGGCCATCTTGGGCCTTCTAGCCTTCAAGGCTTCCCATGGCAAAGAAGCCCAGGATTACTTGGAGGTGGCGATAATGGGGCGAGGAGGGAGGGAATCTTCTTCTCTTCAGGGTGGTCAGCTCTTCCTGCTTGAGACCTTCTCTCTCCTCTGGGGGTATATCCTCCTCTACGGGTTGGTGCTATCGGTGAGCAGCAAGAAATTGATTCGCTACTTCCTCCCTGCCTTTCCTGCGATGGATATCTTGGCTGCTCTCACTTTGGTGGCTTTCCTTGCCTGGTTGCAGGCTCGGCTAGCCAGGAGATTCCGTCGGCCCTTTAGAGCCTACGTAGCCCTGGCTGGGGTGACAGTCTTCCTATTGGCCCTCTCTTGGTTACGTTTGGCCCCCTACTATACGGCCTACTTCAACCCCTTGTTGGGAGGGGCCAGAGTAGCACCTCGCCTCTTCGCCTTCGGAGGAGGAGAGGGGTTGGATCTAGCGGCTTGCTACTTGGACGGGAAGGAGGAGGCCTCAAACCTGGTGGTTGCCACCTGGGGGCCCAGCAGCGTGGCTTTATATTTCCGGGGTGAGACTATGCCCCTCCGCTGGAGGGGTTGGACGGGGGTATGGACGCTGGCTGATTACGTGATCTTCTATATCAGTCAGGTACAAAGGGGGTGGCCGGACCCTCTAGTGGTCGAATTCTTCCGCTCCCTAGAGCCGGAGTATGTGGCCCGGATCAACGGTATCGAATACGCCTGGGTCTATAAGACGCCCCTCCTCTTGGGAGGAGAGCCGCCGGCTGTCAGCCATTCCTGGGAGGCCAGTCCAGCGGAGGCGGTGACCCTTGTGGGCTACGATCTTGGCGCTGTTGTTCTTCCGGCGGGAGGCGATCTCCAACTCACCCTACACTGGCAAGTCCATAACTCTTTGAACAAAGATTACGATATCTTCGTGCGTTTGATAGACGAGGAAGGCGAGACGTGGATGGAAGAGATCAGGCCGCCCTTCGACGGTTTTTTCCCCACCAGTTACTGGTCGTCGGAGAGGGTGATGTTGGATCGCCATAGAGTTTCCCTTCCCCCCGATTTGCCTCCTGCCGAATATCGGTTGATGGTGGGAATGTTGGACCCGGAGAGCGGCCAGCCCTTGCCCCTTCTGGGGGAAGATGGCATTCTCATCGGCCCTCTGCGAGTGACGGCTAGGGAGGAGTAAACTGGAGGCTTCGAGCGGTAAGGAGAGGAGATGGTTGCGCAGTGTGGGGGTCTATTGGGGAGCCCTCCTACTCCTCTTGGCCTTCCAAGTAGTGAACAACTGGCTCTGGGTCTCTACCAGTGTTACTATCTTGGGCTGGGATAGGCCCTCCCATTTGCTGAAGATGCGGATCTACTACGATCTTCTTGAACGGATCGATGCTCGAACCATCTTCACTGCCATGACCTGGCAACAGAACAGGCCTCCCCTACCTTTCCTTGCCGGGGCACTTTTCTACAGGCTGTTCGGGGTATCCACCGATGTGGCGTTGATGAGCAACACCATCTTTGTAATCATCTTAACTCTCGCCACCTATGGCCTGGGTCATCGAATCTACAACAAGGGGGTGGGCCTTCTTGCGGCCTTCTTCGTTTCTCTCTTCCCCATCCTCTTCAACCTCTCTCGAACCTCCTATCCGGATTACGCTCTGACAGCCATGGTGGCCCTGAGCATCTATCTCTTGGTATGCAGCGATGGCTTCCGTAGTCGCAAATCCTCCTTGCTCTTCGGTTTGAGTCTAGGCTTAGGGATGCTCACCAAGTGGCCTTTCATCGCCTTCGCGGGAGCCCCGATAGCCTTCGTGATCTTCAGTTCGGGTGCTATTCGTGATCTTGGGTGGGGATTACCAGGAGCGAAGGTCTCCTCAGCCGTTGGTCGTTGGTTGGCCTCCCCCTTGATTCACCTCGTGGTGGCTCTCCTTCTGACACTCGCTTGGTACTTGCCGAATCGGGATCGGGTGTCACAATTACTGCTCGGACATTGGCTTTTCGTTCTATCCTTGTTTTTCCTGGCTAGCACCTTCTTTGTGCTCACCCGACGACCTGGTCAGGGGGCGAACCTCTTGAGCGCCCTAGCCTTGGGGGTAACCGTGGCTTCCATTTGGTCCCTACCCAATATCGGGTTCCTCCGCCGCTTTCTCTTTACCGCCTATAGCGGGGTCAATTTGAAAGGAGGGCGCTTGAACTTTCTGCATATTTCCACTTATACTCGTTACCTAGGGGCTATGATCAGGGAGCAACTTTCGCCCCTTCTCTTCGCTGCCTTCCTGATCGCTCTCCTCATCGTGGCCCTTCCCCGCGCAAGGAGCTTTTCGCTGAAGAGGATGAAGGGAGGGGCGTGGGTTCTTCTCCTTTGGTTGGTCGTTCCTTATCTGATATTCACCTTCTCCCGCACCATGAACCCCCGCTTTGATGTGGCGCTTCTGCCCCCCGTGGCCATCATTACCGCTCATGGCCTTCTACAGTTGAGGGGTCTCGGTCTCAAGGTGGCGTTCATTTCCTTTTTTGCTCTGGGTGGCCTGGTTCAATACTTCGTCCTATCCTACGATGCCCTGGCCTGGGTGGACGAAAAGGCGATGCTACAGGTGCCAGGAGTGGGGCGATTGAACCTCTTGGCGCAAGGGGTACACATTCAACGCCCCAGTTCAGGGGTGAGAGATCCAGGCTACTGGGTGGCCCCACAGATCTTGGATTTCGTAGACCGAGATCGGGAGGGGAAGCCAGTTATCCTAGGGCTATTGGCCAGGGAGATCCAACTAAACGAGAGCACCTTCCGCTATCTTATGTATGGGGGATACCAAGGGATAGAACTATGGGAGATCAATCAGATCAAAGACGACCTTCCGGTCTACCCTCGCCTTTTCGCCTGTGACTATCTGGTGATGAAAGATGGTTCTAACCCTCGAGTCAGCGCCGAAACCCAAAAGGTTATTCAGAAAGTGCTCCATGACCAGGGGGACTATTTCCACCAGGTCTTCCGAGTGGCCCAGCGGTATGAACTCCCCAGCGGGGAGACCGTTTACCTCTATCGGAAGGTGGAGCGGTTGGCCCTGGGGTATGACCAAGAGGCCTATCAGGCCCTGATGCGGGAGTTGGAAAGCGAGGAGAGGGAAGGCGATGCTATCGTTCTGGACAGCCCGAGGCAGATAGAGATCTTCGGTCGTTACTATGAGGGGGGAGCCACTCTTTACCCCTTGCCCAGTAGTCAGCCCTTTGATGAGGGAGAGGTAGCACAGGACCTAGAGGAGATAGTGACCCGGCACCATAGAATCTATGCTATCTTTTGGGGCGAGGGGGGTTCTAGCCACTATGTGGAGGAGTGGCTGAAGAAGAACGCTTACTCTGCCCTAGAGGCCTGGTATGGAGATGTGCGTCTACTGCTTTATGGGGCCTCTACGGAGGCCGGCCAAGAGACGCTCAAGGCTGAATTCGGGGAAGAGATACTCCTTACCGGGTACCACCTGGCAAGGGAGGAGGTGGAGAGAGGAGATGTCCTACTTTTGACCCTGTTCTGGGAAGCGGAAAGTCGGGTGTCAATTGACTATAAGGTCTTCGTCCACCTCTTGGATGAGGATGGTTCCATTCTGGCCCAGCATGATAGCCAGCCGATGGGGGGGGTGCGGCCAACAAGCGGTTGGCGGATTGGTGAGAGGGTAGAGGATCATCACGGTCTTCTTTTGCCAGAGATCCCAGCAGGGGAGTATCGTCTAGTAGTGGGGGTCTATGATCCAGAGAGCGGGGAACGCCTTCCCATATCGGATGGTGGGGAGCGAGCGATGGGCGACAGCCTGTTATTAGGGAGGGTTCGGGTTGTCAGCCAGTGAGGGGATAAAGGTGTCAGGCGAAGGGAAGAAGGGGCTCTCACCGATCATCATCGCTTGCCTTCTTTTGGGGCTAGTGATTTTGGGTCTCTATTTACGCCTCCTCTATGTGGGGAGGGTGAGTCTATTTTTCGATGAATTTATCACCCTCTGGGCGGCCAAGAACGTCCTGGCCCGGGGGCTCCCCATATTTCCCACCGGGGACCTCTATAGCCATGGCCTCCTCTCCACCTATCTGGAAGCCATCTTCTTGAGGGTATTCGGCCTTCAGGGGGCCTTGCTTCGGCTGCCCAACGTAGCCATAGGCTTGGTCACCATCCTCCTAGCCTATAGGGTGGGGAGCAGGCTGTACTCTCCCCAGGCTGGGCTTCTGGCAGCCGCCTGGTTGGCTACAGACCCCCAGGCGGTGATCTGGAGCGGCCGGGCTCGGATGTACGCTCTCTTGCAACTTTTGGCCTTGGCGGCTATATATCTTTTCTACCAAGGTAGCGTGGCCCAGGATAAGGCCCGTTACCGATATCTGGGTCTAACCCTTTTTATAGGCGCTCTCCTCGCTCACGCTGAGGCGGCGCTATTGTGGCCCGCTCTAGCCCTGGC
Source organism: Anaerolineae bacterium (assembly GCA_046760125.1). Classification (GTDB taxonomy): domain Bacteria; phylum Chloroflexota; class Anaerolineae; order UBA7937; family UBA7937; genus UBA7937. The sequence continues at coordinate 11,087 of JBHIDN010000001.1, read as the reverse complement.
CTTGGGCCTGGAGCGGGGCCTCCGTTGGCTGGTCAGAAAGGAGAACCTATCGCTTTTCCTCTTGGGAGGGGTAGTCATAGGGGCTATCTTTCTCCTGAACCTGGTGGGTCAGCCGGGCCATCTGGAAACCATCCAAGAAGAGCGCCCCATCCTTCTCTTGCCTCAGAAGTGGTGGGGAGGGTTGCGCGCCTTCACCCCCTTTTTCCTAGAGCCCTGGCGGCTTCCAGCGACTATCCTCTTGGTCTTGGGTCTCCCTTTCCTCCGGCGACGGCATGGGGCTGCTACCCGCTACCTTGTCGCCATCTTCGGTTCCATCATGGTGGTGCTCATCTTTTTGACCGGGGCCATGTGGCGGGATCCCCGTTACGCTTTTATGGTGCTGCCTCTCTTTTTCCTTCTGGCTGGGGCGGGATTCAAGGAGTTGATGACTCGACTGCTCTCTGGATTTCCAACCGGGTTATCACTTCAGCCATCCTTGTGGCTTATGCCTTTACTCGTGGTTCTGATCGTCCTATTCACCGCTTTAGCGGGCTGGGATGAGACCTACCGACAGGAATGGGGCTACGACCTGGCCTTTCGCTACGTACAGGAGCATAGGAAAGCAGACGATTTGGTTTTGACCATCATCCCGCCGGCCAGTCGGCTCTACCTGGGCCGGGCCGACTACTACACCATCCAGAGGGGTTACGAGTTCTATATTATGGAAGAGGAAGGGCATCTGGTTGACCGCTGGACGGGAGCCGAACTCCTCAATACCGCAACTCAGTTAGAGAGGCTCCTCAAGGAGGGGAAGCGGCTTTGGCTGGTAGTCGATGGTTGGCGGTTCCAGTCTCGGTATGATGTGGAGTTCGTGGAGTTGGTCTTGGATCAGATGGAACTGGTCTGCGAGGAACGGGGCACCATGGTCTTCTTTTCCCAGGGGTATCGATGGCGGCTCGCTCCCGCGGTGAGTCGGCCTTTGGCAGTTGATTTCGGGGGGCGGATGATGCTTCGAGGGTATGAGCTACTTGCCGACGAGATCGATCCCGGTGATGAGTTGGAGGCGACCCTCTTCTGGCAGGCGCTGGATCCTCAAAAGGAGTACGTGGTCTTCTTGCATCTGGTAGGCGAGGACGGGGAGCGGATAGCCCAGGATGATAAGGAGCCCTTGCAGGCTCTCTACCCACCCGCTTTCTGGCCCGCGGAGGAGGTGGTGCGGGATAGACATCGGCTCCCCTTGCCGGAGGGCGCCCAACCGGGTCTATATCGGCTGGATCTAGGCCTCTATGAGGCCGATACCCAGAATCGCCTCTCCATCCTCGGCCCAAAGGGGGAGGTGGTGGGGGACAAGATAACTCTCGATTTCATCCGCCTCTCTGGGGGTGTGGTGGCTGAGCCCAGCCATCGGCTGGAGGCTAACCTAGGGGGGATAATCACCCTTCTGGGGTACGACCTGCCTCAGTCGAAGGTGCAACCAGGCGAGGCATTCCCTTTAACCTTATACTGGCGAGCCGAGGGGGTCATCGATGAGGATTATACGGTCTTCGTTCACCTCGCGGGGGATGACGACCTGATTTGGGGTCAGGAAGATAGCCAGCCTCTACACGGCTTCTACCCCACCTCTTACTGGGACCGGGGAGATATGGTGGTCGATGAGCATTCTGTTTCAGTAAAGCCCGACGCGCCGCGGGGAGAATACCGGTTGCTGGTAGGCCTCTACCTTCTTTCTACCATGGAGCGTTTGCCCCTCTTGGACGAAACTGGAGAAGTGATCAGCGATTTTATCTCTCTAGGAGAGATATCGGTGGGCGGGGAGTAGAGAGATGAACGCTTCACGGCGCATCTTGGGAAGAGGTTGGTCGAATGTTTTGGGGCACGCCGGGGCTTGATCGCCCAGGGGTTCGGCGTATTGGCTGGTGATCTATAACGAGGCCTTTCCCATGCTCAGGAGTTGCCAGAGGGGTTTTATGATTACCCTTTCTTCTACGATGAAGAGAGGATGATCTGGGATGTGGGAGACGATTTTCATGTGGCTAGGGGTGATGGTATCGAAGCCTTGGAGATCGTGGGTAGGGAGCAGGTCTTATGAAGCGGGATAGGCCATTTGTCGATCCTCGATGGCTCTGCCTCCTGGTTGTGGGCTCCTTGGTGGTCTTCCACTGGGTCAACAACTGGCTCTATTTCCGGGCCAATGTGACCCTTCTCGGTTGGGATCCCACCGCTCACCTGGCCAAGACCATCGTCTACAATAATATATTGAAGGAGATAGATATACGGAGTCTCTTTCAGGCCTTCACTTGGCCTTGGAACCGCCCCCCCTTGCCCTGGCTTCCTGCCGTCCTCCTCTATCGTCTCTTTGGCGTCTCCACCGATGTGGCCCTGATGAGCAACTCTTTCTACATCGCCATCCTCCTTTTCTCAGTCTATGGGATAGGGAAGAGGCTCTATGGCCCTGGAGTGGGGCTATTGTCCGCTTTCTTGGTTTCCACCTACCCTTTTCTCTTCCATCTCTCCCGCACCCTCTACCCTGATTTTCCCCTTACGGCCATGGTGGCCTCAAACATCTACTTCCTACTGAGGGCAGATCGCTTTCGGGACCGGCTGAACTCCCTGCTTTTCGGGCTCACCTTTGGATTGGGGCTTTTGACCAAGTGGCAGTTTCTGGCCTTCGTGGCCGGGCCAGTGGTGTATGTGATCGTCAGATCAGGAGCCATACGGGACCTGGGATCTTTCAGGCGGAGGAGGAAGGACCCCTCCCTCCTGATCCGCCTTTTGAGTTCCCCTTGGGTGCATATGGTGGTCGCCCTCATCCTGGTTACCGTTTGGTATCTGCCCAATTGGGATCGGGTGGTTGGCTTCCTTTTGGGCCCCTGGCTTCTTCCCATCTCCTGGGCGCTGGTGGCCTCCACCTTCTATCTCCTCTCTCGGAAAGTAAGCCAAGGGACGAACCTCCTGAGTGCCCTCTTTTTAGGGACGGTGGTGGGCTCGATCTGGTCGTTGCCCAATATCGGCTACCTCCGTCGGTTTTTTGTGGTGGCCTATGGGGGGGTGTATATAGAGGGGCGGGCGTTCACCTTTCTGGGGCTCCCCGCCGATACCCCCGATCTCCCTTATCTGGTTTTTGAGCAGATGTCACCCCTCTACTTCTTTGCCCTCCTGGTGGCCATCCTTATATCCCTTTATTATTGGAAGGGAGGCTCTCTTAGGAAGAGGCTGCAGGGGATCAGCGACAACAGTTGGGTCCTCATTCTCTGGTTTGTGGTTCCTTTCCTCATCTTCACCTTCTCCCTGACCAAGAACCCTCGCTTCGATGTAGCCCTTCTCCCCTCGGCAGCCATTATCACCTCACAGGGTTTTTTCAAGGTGAGAAAAGCGATGGTGAAAGGGTTGCTGATGGTGGCTTTAGTCTCGGTAGGGATGGTCGAATTCTTTGCCCTCTCCTACGACGACCTTGGAGGGCTGCGTGAGGGGGCGATCTTAAATCTGCCACTCTTCGGGCGTCTGAACCTCTTCGCTGAAGGGGTCCTTCCCGCCTCCGGACCCACCGATAAGGCCTACTGGATCGCTCCCCGCATCTTAGGCCTGATAAGGGAGGAGATGGTTGCAGGGGGAAAGAGAAGGGGGGAACTTGGGGTGCTCATAAGCCGCCGCTATCTGAATGCTATCCTTCTCGGGTATCTGATCATGAGTGAGGAGCAATATGCGGGGATAGAACTTCGCAATCTGGCTCGAGGACAGGAGGAACCGCCCATATATCCCCAGGTTTTCGAGTGTGACTACGTGGTGTTCAAAGGCGGTTCATACGATGGGCTGAACGATGATGCAAGAGAGGCCAGGGAACAGTTGCAGGAAAGCCCTGCTTTCTTCCAAAAGGTCTTCGAGTTGGCGGAGGAGTATCCGTTGCCCGATGGGGACACAGTATATCTCTATCGGAAGAGGTACCACCTGGCTGGGGGATATAACCCTGAAGATTATCGGAGGATAGGGGAGGAGGTCGATAGTCTGGGGAGGGAGGGGGATGGTATAGTTATCGTTCCCCCGGAGGAGGCAGAGGTATTGGGGAGGTATATAGGGAAGAGGTTAGAGCCCTATCTCCTTCCTAGGGAGGGGGCATCGGTTGAGGAGATGGAAAGGGAGTTAGTAGAGATCGTTTCTCGACATGGTCATATTTTGGGTGTATTTTGGGAAGAGGGGGGAATAGAGGGGGTGCATTTGGTAGAGGGGTGGTTGAATGAGCATGGGTATCGGGCCTGGGAGAATTGGTATGGAGGGGCGCGCTTGGTCCTCTACGCCACCCCCCTAGGGATAGAGGAGAAGCCGGAGTTCAGAAGTGTAGAGGTGGACTTTGGGGAGGGGTTAGGGCTTCTGGGATATAGTCTGATCGATCAGGAAGTGGAGCCCGGAGGGGTGGTGCGGTTGGTTCTCTACTGGGAGGCAAAGAAGGGGATAGAGGGGGATTACAAGGTCTTTATACATCTGGTCGATGAGAGGGGCCAACTGGTGGCCCAGAGGGATAGTCAGCCTCAGGGTGGCTCCAAGCCTACAAGTGGTTGGGAGGCTGGAGAAGAGGTAGAGGATCATTATGGGGTCTGGGTGAGCGAAGGTGTGGCCCCTGGGGAATATGAGTTAGTGGTGGGGATCTATGAGCCCGAGAGTGGGGAGCGGTTGCTTATTGTGGATAAGGATGGGGTAGTAATAGGGGACAAGATTTCACTGGGGATGGTAGAGGTGGTGGATGAGTAGGGTTTCATCGGTGATGGGTCACAGATGGGTGGTGAGGGGCCTCTTCTGGGGGATGGTGTTCCTCTATATCGTCCTTTTCAGCACCCTCACCGTCCTCAAGCATGAGGCTTTCCAGACCACGGCCTTCGATCTGGGCAATATGGATCAGGCGGTCTGGAACAGCCTCCATGGGCGGCTCCTGCCCTTCACCAACTGGGGGGAGGAGGGGACGCGCCTAGCCTACCACGTAGACCCTATCCTCATCTTGATCTCACCCCTCTACTTCGTCTACAGCGACCCCAAGACGCTTCTCGTTTTCCAGACGCTGGTTGTAGCCTTAGGAGCCCTGCCCCTCTTTTGGCTAGCCAAGGAGATCTTCGGAGAGAGTTTAGTTGCCCTGGTCTTCCCCTTAGTTTATCTCCTCTTCCCAGCCCTAGAGGCGGCCAACATGTTCGACTTCCACCCTACCACTATAGCGGCCCCTCTTCTCCTCTACGCTTTCTACTATCTATGGAAGAGGAGGTACCCCTGGTTCTTCCTTTTCTCCTTCTTGGTTATGGCTTGCAAGGAGGAGATGCCTCTTTTAGTCTTGATGATGGGGCTTTACGCCCTGGTCACGCAGCGGAACTGGCGGGTGGGCTTATCAGCCATCGCCCTTGGGTTGGCCTGGTTCATAGTGGCCGTCTACATAGTTATCCCCCACTATAACCCCAGCGGGAGGTCTCCTTACCTGGCGGCCTACGGCTATTTGGGCCAGGGACCCCTGACCATGTTGAGGACTATGGTCATGGAACCAGGCGTTGTCTTGAGAAATCTTCTCACTAGGGAGAAGGTAGGTTATCTGGGCAACCTCCTAGCCCCCGTGGCTTTCCTTTCCCTCCTGGCCCCCCAGGTTCTCCTCCTCTTTGCCCCCACCTTGGCCATCAACCTTTTGAGCGCCAACCCCCAGTTCTACACCTTGGAGAAGTTCCATTACGCCGCACCCCTAGTCCCCTTTGTCGTCCTCTCCGCTATCCTGGGAGTCAACTACTTGGTGGTGCATCTACCCCCCCGTCTGGGGATGAAGCGGCAAACCCTTCTATACCTAGTATCGGCTTTGGTACTCATCTCTACCCTCCTTTACCACCGGGGTCATGGTTTCACTCCCCTGGCCGCGGGTTTCCAGATCCCAAAGGTCACCCCCCACCATCGCCTAGCCAAGGAACTTATGGCTTTGATACCAGAGGGGGCTACCGTCTCCGCCCAATCGAGGTTGAACCCTCATCTCAGTCAGAGGGAGAGGATATATATGTTCCCCAAGGTGGAGGACGCGGATTATGTCTTTTTCGATGTGAGTGTCGATTCCTGGCCCATCCACCCCAACGATCAAAAGGCTATATTTGAGGGCTTGATCGCCCAGGGGTTCGGCGTATTGGCTGGCGAGGATGGATACCTACTTCTACAACGAGGCCTTTCCGATGCTCAGGAGTTGCCAGAGGGGTTTTACGATTTCGCCCGGGTGACGGATCCCCAGATCGAATACCCTATGGTGGTAGATTTTGGAGGCCTCCTCCGCTTTCTGGGCTTCAACCTGAACCAAGAGAAGGGGATGACCAGCCTGGCCCTATATTGGCAACCCCTCCTCCCCTTGGAGCGGGATTATCGGATCTACCCTTTCTTCTACGATGAAGAGGGGCGGATCATCGAAGATACGACCCTTAGGCCGATGACCACGGCTCTCTGGTATCCTACTAGCAGATGGAAAGTGGGCGAGATAGTGAAGATGGAGACCCTGCCCTGGGACGTGGGAGAGGATTTTAATGTCGGGCTGGGGGTGATGGGGGGAGAGGATTGGAGAATCGTCGAAGATAGATTGCCCTTGGAGGTGGTGACCTCCACCCTGGTGGTCTCCTCCTTCGACGAGGGCACGGCCCTCAAATTGTTGGAGGTCCGGAGGGGAGAGCCAGTTATCCCTGAGAGGTCGTTCGAGCCCCCTTCTATCCCCCACCCTCTTCAGGCCGACCTGGCTCATAAGGTCAGGCTTTTGGGTTACGGCCTCAGCCCTGACACTCTTTATTCGGGTGAAACCCTACATCTGACCCTCTATTGGCAAGCCCTAGCCAAGATGGAAAAGGATTACACCGTCTTTACTCATCTTATGGATAAAGAGGGACGGATCTGGGGGCAGAAAGATAACTTCCCCGCCGGGGGCACTCGACCCACCTCAGGCTGGTTGGTAGGGGAGATCGTGGTGGACGTGTATGGTATACCAGTGCAGGGGGATGCTCCCCCAGGGGAGTATGCCATCGAGGTCGGCATCTATGACCTGGCTACCGGGGAGCGGTTGGCTGCCTTCGATGAGGAGGGGGAGCGATTGGCCGATGATAGGGTCATCTTGGCCAAAGTAGAGGTGGAGAGGTAATGCGTCATCGACTCTTTAACCTCCTAAGGATCGTGATCAGTTTAGGGCTCTTGGCCTTCCTTCTGGCCAAAGTGGGGCTGCGAGAGACCTGGGAGAGCCTTCAGGGAGCCAACATTGGCTATCTCTTGACCGTTTTCCTCCTCTATCTGCTTAGCATGGTGCTCCGTTCCTACCGCTGGCGGATATTCCTGAACGCCCAGGGGGTGCGGGTTTCCCTGCCTAAATTAGTCTCTCTTTACCTTATAGGGGTCTTCTTCAACCTGGTGCTCCCTTCGGGCTTCGGTGGCGACGTGGTGAGGGTCTACGAGCTCTCCCAATATAGCAACCGCACCGCCAGTTCTATAACCACCGTCTTCATGGATCGGTTGAGTGGCTTCCTTGCCCTCTTCGCCATGGCCACATCAGCCCTGGCCTTCAGTTACCGGCTGGTGCCTCCCGAGGTGGGGGCGACCATCATCCTTATCTTCCTGGCCAGCCTGATGGGCACCGGAGCTCTATTCAGCCATCCCCTCTGGCGGAGGCTGAAGGGGTTACCTCTTCTCTCCTCCTTGGTCCAAAAAGGGGGGGTGAAGGAATTATATCTTTCGGCTCAATCCTATACCCTTACCCCCTTTGCCCGAGCCATCTCCCTCTCCATGGCCTTCAACATCCTCTTGATGATTATGAACTACCTCGCGGCTCTATCTTTTGGGGTTCGGATCTCCTTTTGGTATTTCTTGCTCTTCATACCTATCATCTCCTTCCTCCTCGCCCTGCCCATATCCTTGAGCGGGCTGGGGGTGCGGGAGGGGGCCTATATCTACCTCTTCAGCCGGGTTGGCGTCCCCCCCTCTTCGGCCCTGGCCATCTCCCTTTCCATCTATGCGGTGACCGTGGCCACCGGCCTCATCGGCGCCTTCATCTACGCTGTGGAGGGGTATAGGGGGATGAGGGGTGAAAAGGGGAGCGAGGATGGGTAGGGAAACTGGTGACTTTGAAGTTGGGAGAGAGCGCCTTTGGCCTTTCGTGGTCTTGGCCGCCCTCATCCTCTTCCATATCGTCAACAACTGGATATGGCTCTCTACCAACGTGGTCATCGTGGGTTGGGACCGGCCTCGCCACCTCATAGAGAGCCTGAGATATTACGACATCCTCAGAACCTTAAACTACCCTTCTTTCTTTGAGGCCTTCACCCTGAGTGGCTACTATCCTCCCTTGTTCCACCTCCTCATTGTGGCCTTCTATAGTCTATTCGGGCTCTCCGCGGATGTGGCGGCTATGGTCAGCTCCCTCTACCTGGTTATCCTCTTGTTATCCACCTACCTAGTCGGCCGAAAGATCTGGGGGCAACGGGAGGGGCTCTTGGCCGCTTTCTTGGTCTCCACCTTCCCCATGATCTACGCCATGTCCCGCTACACCTATATAGAGTTCGCCCTCACCTCCATGGTAACCCTGAGCATCTGTCTATTGCTTATGAGCGAGGGGTTTACCCATAGAGGCTATTCCCTCCTTTTCGGTTTGAGCCTTGGTCTGGGGATGCTGACTAAGTGGACCTATGCCCTCTTCGTCTTGCCTCCTTTGATCTTGATGGTCGTCCGTCTACCCCTTCGGAGTTGGCTCGGGGACCTTAAGCCCTCCCTGGACCGAAGGTGGATTGGTCTCTCGACGGCCCTTGGCTTTGGATTGGCGCTCCTTTGGTACCTACCGGTGAGGGAGCGGGTGGAGGAATTTCCCTTGGCGCATTGGCTCCTTCCCATCTCCTGGCTTCTCCTCTCAGGCCTCATCTACCTCCTCAGCCGAGGGGCTAGTCAGGGGCTCAACCTGCTTTCTGCCCTTTGGCTGGGGGGCACGGTAGCCGCCACCTGGTACCTCTCTCGGATCGACTTCATCCAGCATACCTTCATCATCGCCTGGGGGAGGCCTCAGAGGAGGGAGTGGGGCTTCTCCTACTACCTCGATCACCTGATGAATGAGCAACTCTCTCCCCTCTACGTCGGGCTCTTGGTACTCCTCTTCTTGGGTTTCCTGGTGAGCGCTTTGAGGAGGAAGCCCTTTTCAAGTTTATTTGGGTCCCTCAAGGGGGATAGGGCTTTGTTCCTCCTTTGGATCCTCTTCCCTTATCTCGTCTTCTCCTTTCGCGCCAGTTCCATCCATTCCCGTTTCCTCATGCCCATCCTCCCTGCTCTTGCGCTCCTGATAGCCCGGGGGTTAACCATGATCCCTTACCGAAACCTACAAAGGGCGGTTACCCTCTTGGTGGCTCTGGTGGCCTTGGGCCAGTTCTTCGCCCTCTCTTACGATGGCTTGGGTTGGTTGCGCAACGCTACCGTTATCGAGGTGCCAGGACACGGCTCTGTTAACCTCTTCGCTCATGGTTTCCAAAACCAACTTCCCAACTCGGGGCAGACAGACGCCGGCTACTGGATCGTGCCTGACATTCTGGAATATGTAAGAAAGGATGGCGGTGGGGAGGAGGGTGAGCCCCTGGAATTGGGGCTTTTAGTCAATTGCCGCCAGATCCATGAGGAGCATTTCCTCTACTTGATATATACTGACTACCCGGAGATAAGATTACGCGAACTGGCTCGCAACTGGACAGGGCGACCTGTCTACCCTCAACTCTTCGAACTGGATTATTTCGCCCTCTCCACCTATCATCCCGCTCATCGGTTTAATGAGGAGTCGCGGGAGGTGATAGATATGATCTTGGAAAGCCCTCCCCCTCTCTTTCGAGAGGCTTTTCAGTTGGCCCAAGAGTACTCCTTGCCCGATGGGAACGTGGTGTACCTATACAGACGGCGGTATCCAAGGAGCCAGGATCATCCGGCCGGTGATTACCCAGCCCTGGGAGAGGCCCTCCTTGAGAGGGCTCGTGCTGGTGACGGCCTCATCCTCGACTCATCTGAGGAAGTCAATCTCCTGGGCCCCTACTATCGAGGGGAGGCGACCGTCTACCTTCTTTCGGAGAAGCGGCCATCTGATGAGGTAAAAGCGACATTAGAAAGGGCGATGACCGATCATGGGCAGGTGTTCGCCGTCTTTGGAGAGGAGAGCACCGGCTTTGTAGAGGGGTGGCTCAACGAGCAGGGGTATCGGGCTGGGGAGGGCTGGTATGGAGCCATACGGTTGGTGATTTATGCCACCTCTTTGGGGAGGGAGAAGCCGGTTGAGAGGGGCTTAGGCGTGAGGTTGGGGGAGGGCATCCATCTTTTGGGCTACAGTTTGGTCGACCAGAAGGTTAGGCCCGGGGAGATCATCCGTCTGACCCTCCATTGGAAAACGAGCGAGAAGATAGAAACGGGGTATAAGGTGTTCGTGCATCTGTTAGATGGGGAAGGCAGGATAGTTGCCCAGAGGGATAGTGAGCCCGTTGGTGGGTCGAGGCCGACCAGTGGCTGGGGGATGGGGGAGGAGATATGGGACAATTATGGGATAATGTTGCCTGAGGAGTTGCCATCTGGAGAGTATCAATTGGTAGTGGGGATGTATGATCCCACCGGCGGGGAGCGGTTGCCAATCTACGGGATAGACGGCGAGAGGCTCCCGGACGACCGGGTGCTCTTGGGGGAGGTTGAGGTTACTCGCTAGGTCGCGTCCACGCTTCGCGCCGGTCATGCTAAACTGGGGATACCATTTTCTCTTTGGAGAGTAGCGTTGATGGATAAGAGAGGGTTGGGGGTTTTCCTCATCCTGGGGATGCTCATTCTCTTAGCCTTCGGCTTGCACCTCTATCGGCTGGAGGCCAAAAGCCTATGGCAAGACGAGGGGCTCAGCGCCTACCGAGCCAGCCAAAACCTGCCCTTCATCCTCTCTAACACCATCTTCATCCAAGGTTATCCCACACACGACACCCAGCCGCCCCTATATTTTATCCTTCTGCATGTGGTTTTCCGGCTCGCTGGCCGAAGCGAATTCAGCGGTCGCTTCCTTTCTCTCTTCTTCAGCGTTCTTGCGGTGCCCTTGCTCTACTTAACAGGGAGAAGGCTCTTCGGCCAGGTCGCAGGGG